>CAXNIF010000147.1:0-5199 GCA_964202345.1 Cypionkella sp. | reverse complement strand
CAGATCACGCTTTGCTGTGATCGTTAGCCGAACCTTTGTCACTTGAACGCATCAGGTTCAAATTCGCGCGGATCGAAATCTACATAATCGCCGCGCTCGGCTTCCTCGATCGCCGCCTCTAACTCGGCCTTCAGCGCATAAAACTGCCGCGCGCCGTCGCGTTCCATCAACCCCCGCATCCCCGCGCGCACCACTTCCGACAGGTTGGCATAGGCCCCCGATTTGATCAGGGTTTCGGCATAGTCTTGCATCGGTTTGGTCAGGTGGACATTGGGCATGGCGCGGCTCCTTTATGGCAGATAGTAGCAGATACTGACATAGTCAGGCAACAGGGTTGAAAAGGGATAATTTCTATCCTATATTGCCCCATGAGCTTCGAATACGATCCTACCAAAAGCGCCGCGAACAAAGACAAGCACGGCATCGACTTTGATGCGGCACAGGCGCTTTGGCTGGATGGGAAGCTGGCGGAACTGGTCTCAAAGGCCAATGTTTCGGAAGAGGTGCGCTATTTGGGAATCGGCCGCATCAAAGAAAAGCATTGGACGGCGATTTTTGCGCGCCGAGGTGGCTCTATTCGAATTATCTCGGTGCGAAGGGCACGAAAGGAAGAGGTGGAATACTATGAAAGCAACTGAACTCGACGAAAAGTTCGACAATGGCGAAGATGTCAGCGAATATTTTGACCTTTCCACCATGCGCCGCCCAAACCTAGAACCTCGCCGCGTCAACGTGGATTTTCCCGCTTGGGTTGTCGCTGGCCTAGACCGCGAGGCGGCACGGCTGGGTGTCACCCGCCAGTCCATCATCAAAATGTGGATTGCGGAAAAGCTGTCATAAGCCCCCACTTCCCCCCTTGCCAAACCCGCACCGCCCCCCTATACGGCCCCATCTGGTGAACCGCGTCAGCGATTCGCCTGATTTTATTTTGACCCACCAGGCGTAAAGTTACCGCAAGGGCTTTCTGGTGCCAGATAGGAGATGGCGATGCTCGCCAAAGATTTGCTGGGGCAAACCCCCGATCAGTTGCGTGACCAGTTGGTTGCGCTGAAAAAAGAAGCCTTCAATCTGCGCTTTCAAGCGGCGACCAATCAGTTGGAAAACACCGCGCGTATGCGCGCTGTGCGCCGCGATGTTGCCCGCATTATGACTGTGCTGAACCAGAAAGCCGCGCAAGCGGCTGCCAACTAAGGAGACCGCCGTGCCTAAACGTATCCTGCAGGGCGTTGTCACCTCGGACAAGAACGAGCAGACCATCACCGTTTTGGTGGAACGCCGCTTCAAGCACCCTTTGCTGCAAAAAACCGTCCGCAGCTCGAAGAAATACCGCGCACATGACGCGCAGAACAAATTCAAAATCGGCGACACTGTTCGTATCGAAGAATGCGCACCGATTTCGAAGACCAAGCGTTGGACGGTGGTCGTTGAGGCGTAAGCCTTAGCCCATCTGACGACATCAACACGAAACCCTGGGGAATGACCCCCAAAGGTCGGAAGGACAAACTATGATCCAGATGCAGACCAATCTGGATGTTGCTGATAACTCTGGCGCGCGCCGAGTTCAGTGCATCAAGGTTCTAGGCGGTTCGCACCGCCGCTATGCATCCGTGGGCGACATCATTGTGGTGTCGGTCAAGGAAGCTATTCCAAAAGGCCGTGTCAAAAAAGGCGACGTGCGTAAAGCCGTTGTCGTGCGCACCGCCAAGGAAGTTCGCCGCGAAGACGGCACTGCCATCCGTTTTGATCGCAACGCTGCGGTGATCCTGAACAATCAGGGCGAACCCGTTGGCACACGTATCTTCGGGCCCGTGGTGCGGGAACTCCGCGCCAAGAACTTCATGAAAATCATCTCGCTGGCTCCGGAGGTGCTTTGATGGCTGCTAAGCTGAAAAAGGGCGACAAGGTTGTCGTGCTGGCCGGTAAAGACAAGGGCAAACAAGGCGAGATTTCGTCTGTTGCGCCTAAGGAAAATAAGGCCATCGTGGACGGCGTGAATGTTGCGATCCGTCACACCAAACAATCGCAGGCGTCGCAAGGCGGCCGTTTGGCCAAGGCAATGCCCATCGATTTGTCGAACCTGGCGCTGCTGGACAAGAACGGCAAAGCCACTCGCGTTGGCTTTCGTATGGAAGGCGATGCAAAAGTTCGCTACGCCAAAACCACAGGGGAGGCCATCTGATGCTGGACCAAGCCAATTACACCCCACGCTACAAGGCGCTGTATCACAGCACCATCCGCGCGGCGATGAAAACCGAATTCGGCTATAAGAACGATATGCAGATCCCACGTTTGGACAAAATCGTTCTAAACATGGGCGTTGGCGAAGCTGTGAAAGACACCAAAAAGGTGAAAACCGCAGCAGAAGAGTTGACGGCGATTGCGGGCCAAAAGGCCGTGATCACCCATGCGAAAAAGTCGATTGCTGGCTTTCGTGTGCGCGAATTGATGCCTTTGGGCTGCAAAGTCACGCTGCGCGGCGACCGCATGTATGAATTTCTTGACCGCCTGATCACCATCGCTTTGCCGCGCGTTCGCGACTTTCGCGGCGTGAAAGGCAGCTCGTTCGACGGTCGCGGCAATTTCGCAATGGGTCTGAAAGAGCAAATCGTTTTCCCAGAAATCAACTTCGACAAAGTCGATGAGATTTTGGGGATGGACATCATCATCTGCACCAACGCCAAAACCGATGCAGAAGCCAAGGCACTGTTGAAGCATTTCAACATGCCCTTCACATCGTAATCGCGAGGAACCAAAGATATGGCTAAAAAATCCATGGTAAACCGCGAAGTAAAGCGCGCAAAGCTGGTGTCGCAACATGCGGCCAAGCGCGCGGCGCTGAAAGCGGTGATCAACGACCAATCCAAGCCCGTTGAGGAGCGCTTTAAGGCGACGATCAAATTGGCTGAGATGCCCCGCAATTCTTCGGCCACGCGGATTCATAACCGCTGCCAATTGACGGGCCGTCCACATGCGGTTTACCGCAAATTGAAACTTTCGCGCATCATGCTGCGTGATTTGGCCTCGTTCGGCCAAATCCCCGGCATGGTCAAATCCAGCTGGTAAGGGGGGCGATCTATGTCTATGAACGATCCTCTTGGCGATATGCTCACCCGTATCCGCAACGCCCAAATGCGCGGTAAATCGACAGTGTCGACCCCTGCATCAAAGCTGCGCGCTTGGGTTTTGGATGTGCTGGCCTCGGAAGGTTACATCCGTGGCTATGATCGCGTGGCCACCGATAACGGCCAAGGCGAAATTGTCATCAGCCTCAAGTATTTCGAAGGCACCCCCGTGATTCGCGAAGTAAAGCGCGTCTCGAAACCGGGTCGCCGCGTTTACATGAGCGTTAAGGAAATTCCAACCGTGCGTAACGGTCTTGGTATTTCGATTGTATCCACGCCAAAAGGCGTGATGACGGATGCGAATGCACGCGCGGCCAATGTTGGCGGCGAAGTGCTTTGCACCGTATTCTAAGGGAGGGTTGAATGTCTCGTATCGGCAAAAAACCCGTAGAGTTGGTTAAGGGCGTTTCGGCGACCATTTCTGGCCAAACCGTAGAAGTGAAGGGGCCAAAAGGCACCCGCAGCTTTACCGCAACCGACGACGTCACGATCACGATCGACGAAGCCGCTATCAAGGTGACGCCACGCGGCACCTCTAAGCGCGCCCGTCAGCAGTGGGGCATGGCGCGTTCCATGGTGGAAAATCTGGTTGTGGGCGTCTCGTCAGGCTTCAAAAAAGAGCTGGAAATTCAAGGTGTGGGTTACCGCGCCGCGATGGCCGGCAATGTTTTGAAACTGTCCTTGGGCTATAGCCACGAAGTCAACTTCGAGGTGCCCGCAGGCGTTACTGTCACCGCCCCTAAGCAAACCGAAATCGTTGTGGAAGGCATCGATCAACAGCTTGTTGGTCAAGTAGCCGCGAACATTCGTGAATGGCGCAAGCCCGAACCCTATAAGGGCAAAGGCATCCGCTATAAGAACGAGTTCATCTTCCGCAAAGAAGGCAAGAAGAAGTAAAGGACGCAATCACATGGCGAACACAAAGAGAGAGCTGTTCCTCAAGCGCCGCCAGCGCGTCCGGAACAAAATTAAGGCAACATCGCACGGGCGTCTGCGCCTGTCGGTGCATCGTTCTTCGAAAAATATCAGCGTTCAGTTGATCGACGACGTCAAGGGTATCACCTTGGCTGCGGCGTCCACTTTGGAAAAAGAGCTGGGATTTGTCGGCAAGAACAATGTGGAAGCGGCGACCAAAGTCGGTGCAACCATTGCAGAGCGTGCAAAAAAGGCCGGTGTCGAAGTGTGCTACTTCGATCGCGGTGGTTTCCTCTTTCACGGCAAGATCAAGGCTTTGGCCGATGCTGCCCGTGAAGGTGGACTTAAGTTCTGAGGAGTTGAAACATGGCAGAACGTGAAAACCGTCGCGAAGGCCGTGGTGGCAATGACCGCCGCGATAACCGCGAAGAAGCAACGCCAGAGTTCGCAGACCGTTTGGTCGCGATCAATCGCGTGTCCAAAACCGTAAAGGGTGGCAAACGCTTTGGCTTTGCTGCGCTGGTGGTGGTGGGCGATCAAAAGGGCCGCGTCGGCTTTGGCAAGGGTAAAGCCAAAGAAGTTCCCGAAGCGATCCGCAAGGCCACGGAACAGGCCAAGCGCCAACTGATTCGTGTGCCCCTGAAAGACGCGCGCACGTTGCACCACGACATGGAAGGGCGCCACGGCGCTGGCCGCGTTGTGATGCGCACGGCAGTGGCAGGGACTGGGATCATCGCAGGCGGCCCAATGCGTGCCGTTTTCGAAATGTTGGGTCTGCAAGACGTGGTGGCAAAGTCCATCGGCTCGCAAAACCCCTACAACATGATCCGCGCCACGATTGACGGTCTGAAAGCAGAAACTTCGCCCCGCCAAGTTGCCGCACGCCGCGGCAAAAAGGTGGCCGAGATTCTGAACAAGCCCGCCGCTGAAGTTGTGGAGGCATAATCATGGCTGATAAGAAAACGCCCGCTGCGGATGCAGCAAAAAAGACTATCGTGGTTAAGCAGGTCAAGTCGGCAGCGCGCCGCCCAGCCGTGCAAACCGCCACGCTAAAGGGCCTTGGCCTGAACAAAATGAACCGCACCCGCGAATTGGAAGATACCCCTTCCGTGCGCGGCATGGTCAACAAGATCAGCCACTTGGTGCAGATCATCGAAGAGCG
>CAXNIF010000146.1:0-5211 GCA_964202345.1 Cypionkella sp. | reverse complement strand
TGATGTCGCGGTTGACGGGGCAAAGTCATTTGTCCAGCATTTCGGTGCAGGTGGCGCAAAACTACGCCAGTGCCGAGGCCGAAGCCGAAATCGATGCCCTGATGTTGGCCCGGCATGGCACGCGCGATTTCTTTTTGTTCAATTCCGATACCATCCGCCAAACGGTGACCTCTACCGCGCGCACGCTGACGGGTTTGGTGGCGATGATTGCAGTGATTTCATTGGTTGTCGGCGGCATTGGGGTGATGAACATCATGCTGGTGTCTGTCACCGAACGCACCAAGGAAATCGGCCTGCGCATGGCGATTGGCGCGCGCCATTCTGACATTATCAGCCAATTTCTGATCGAGGCTGTGCTGCTGTCCCTTGTGGGCGGCGTGATCGGCATCGCGCTGGCCCTGGGCGGCGGCACGCTGGCCGTCTGGGCCTTTCCCGAAGTGCCGCTGATGTTTTCGATGACGGCGGTTGTCGTGGCGTTTTTGTCATCCACCTTGATTGGGATCACCTTTGGCTATTTGCCCGCGCGGTCGGCGGCGCGGCTGGATCCTGTGGTCGCGCTGAGTAGGGATTGACGGGGGCGCGAGGGCAGAATTTCGCAAAAACCCCGTCCCGCCCCTGTCGGGACGGATGCGGGACGGATGCCATACGCAAACCATACGGATACCAGACGCGAAATCCCTAGACTTCTTCGACCAAAACCACCCCGCCAATCGCCTTGATCGCGCCCTTGATCTGCGGCGTGATCGGGTAGGTTTTGGGCAGTTTGACATCCACTTCACGGCCCGCCTCATCTGGCACAGAGAGGAAAATCTTGGCCCCCGTTTTTGCCGAAGTCGCGCCAGAAAGATTGCCCAGCAACACCGCCAAAGAACTGGCCGCTTCGGGCTGATTGATATGCACCCGCAAATCCGCCGCTTCGGCAGTATTGGCAACCGAATCAACAGGTTGCGCCGCGCGGGCCAGCAGTTTTAGCGTCTCGCCCTCTAGGTTCGCCTCGACCGTCAACACCACGTTGCGCCCCGCCTCAAGATAATCGCGCGCGGCCTCTAGCGTGTCGGAAAACACCGTCACCTCGTATAGGCCCGTCGGATCGGACAGCGAGACAAAAGCAAATCGGTTGCCCTTGGCCGATTTCTTTTCCTGTTTGCTGGCCACCGATCCTGCCATTTTGGCGACCAAAGGGCCGCGCTCGGCCAGCTTTGTAACCTCAGCCAAGGTCTTGATATCACGGCGTTTTAAGGCGGGCATATAGTCATCCAGCGGATGCCCTGACAGGTGGAACCCCACCGCCATATGCTCTTGCGCCAGCCGTTCCAGCGGCAACCAATCATCGCGAAAGGTCAGGCGCGGCTCTTGAATGTCACTGCCGCCCGCGCCAAAAAGGCTCACCTGCGCAGAGGCCTTGGCCTCTTGCACCGCGCCTGCATAGGCCATCAGCCCTTCCAGCGCGTCAAACACCCGGGCGCGGCTGGGCTCTAGGCAATCAAACGCCCCCGCCCGCGCCAGCATTTCCAACGGTCGTTTGCCCACGCGCTTCAAATCCACACGCCGCGCCAGATCGAACAGGCTGGCAAAGGGCGTCTGATCGCGGGCGGCCGTAATCAGGCGCATGGCCTCGACCCCCACGCCCTTTAGCGCGCCCAGCGCATAGACAATTGCGCCGACCCGCACCGAAAAACTGGCCTCGCTGGTGTTCACACATGGCGGGCGCATCATGATGCCCATTTTGTCAACTTCGCGCTTATAGACTGCCAATTTATCGGTCAGATGAATATCACAATTCATCACAGCGGCCATGAATTCCACCGGATAATTTGCCTTAAGATAGGCGGTTTGATAGGACACCACCGCATAGGCCGCAGCGTGGGATTTGTTGAACCCGTAGTTTGCAAATTTTTCTAGAAGATCAAATACTTCGCCCGCCTTGGCCGCAGGCACATTATGGGTTTTGGCCGCCCCTTCAATGAACTTGGGGCGTTCCTTGTCCATCTCTTCCTTGATCTTTTTTCCCATCGCGCGGCGCAGCAAATCGGCCCCGCCAAGGCTGTATCCCGCCATCACCTTGGCAATCTCCATCACCTGTTCTTGATAGACGATGATGCCTTGGGTTTCGGCCAAAATATGGTCAATTGTGGGATGGATAGATTCCAGCGCCCGCACCCCGTTTTTCACTTCGCAATAGGTGGGGATATTCTCCATCGGGCCAGGGCGATACAGCGCCACCAGCGCCACGATATCTTCGATACAGGTGGGTTTCATGCGCCGTAGCGCGTCCATCATGCCGCTGGATTCCACTTGGAACACCGCCACAGTTTTGGCGCTGGCGTAAAGATCATAGGTGGCTTTGTCGTCCAAGGGGATCAGGCTGATGTCCAAGGTCACGCCCCGCCGCGCCAATAATTCCAGCGCATTTTGGATCACTGTCAGGGTTTTTAGACCCAGAAAGTCGAACTTAACCAGACCTGCGGCCTCGACCCATTTCATATTGAACTGGGTGGCGGGCATATCCGAGCGTGGGTCTTGATACAGCGGCACCAATTCGTCCAAGGGGCGATCACCAATCACCACCCCCGCCGCATGGGTAGAGGCATTGCGATACAGCCCTTCAAGCTGCGCGCCATAATCCAGCAGCCGCGCCACCACCTCTTCGCGGGCCGCCTCGCGCAGGCGCGGCTCATCCGCCAAGGCTTTGGTGATGGAAACAGGCTTAACCCCTTCAACGGGGATAAGTTTGGACAGCCGATCCACTTGCCCATAGGGCATTTGCAAAACCCGCCCCACATCGCGCACCGCCGCCTTGGAGAGTAGCGCGCCAAAGGTGATGATCTGCCCCACGCGATCACGGCCATATCTTTTCTGCACATATTGAATCACCTCTTCGCGGCGATCCATGCAAAAGTCGATATCGAAATCGGGCATAGAGACGCGTTCAGGATTCAGGAATCGTTCAAACAAAAGCCCATAGCGCAGCGGGTCAAGGTCGGTAATCGTCAGCGCATAGGCCACCAAACTGCCCGCGCCCGACCCCCGCCCTGGCCCGACGGGAATGCCCTGCTCTTTGGCCCATTTGATAAAATCGGCCACAATCAGGAAATAACCCGGAAAGCCCATGTTGATGATGACATCAAGCTCAAAGTCCAGCCGCGCTGTGTACGCATCAACACTGACAGCATGCGGGATGACAGCAAGCCGCGCCTTTAGCCCCGCATGGGCTTGACGGCGCAGCTCCTCGACTTCGTCATCGGCAAAGCGCGGCAGGATCGGTTTGCGCTTATAGGCGGCAAAGGCGCAGCGGCGGGCAATTTCGATGGTGTTTTCCAGCGCCTCGGGCAGGTCAGCAAACAGCGCGACCATTTCATTTTCCGTCTTAAAATAATGCTGCGGCGTCAAGCGTCGGCGGGGCGTTTGTTGGTCAACATATGCGCCATCGGCGATGCAGAGCAGCGCATCATGGGCGGCATACATTTTAGCATCGGGGAAGTGGGCATCATTGGTGGCCACAATTGGCAGGCCCATGGCATAGGCCAAATCCAGCATGCCCGCTTCGCTTTGGGCTTCGGCCTCGGGCAAAGTATCGGCTGATATTGGGTGACGCTGAATTTCAACATACAGGCGCTGGGGAAACATCAAAGCCAGTTCATCCAATAACGCCTGCGCACGTGGCATTTGCGCGGTGCGGATCAATCGGCCAACGGGGCCATCGCTGCCGCCTGTCAGGCAAATCAAACCGCTGGCATGGGCGGCCAGCTCGGCCAAGGTGATTTGCGGCGCAGCGCCCCCTTTGCCAATATACAGCGCCGAGTTCAGCTTCATCAGATTCAGATAACCCGCCTCATCTTGTGCCAACAATACCAGCGGTGCAGGCGGGCGGGGCTGGGCTCCCAAAGGGGCGGGATCATAGGCCAGGGAAATCTGGCACCCGATAATCGGTTGCACCCCCGCCTCTTTGGCTGACACCGAAAACTCTAGGGCGGCAAAAAGATTGTTTGTGTCCGTAACCGCCACCGCGGGCATGCGATGCGTGACGCATAGCCCGATCAGTTTTTTCAATGCAATCGCGCCTTCCAGCAAGGAATGCTCGGTATGGGTGCGCAAATGTATGAAACGAGGCTCGGACATGGTTTGAACCTATCGGATGGGCCCGCCAAGGGAAAGGTGATTGATTATGCGGCAATCACAAAAACAGAATAAGCCAAAGCGCGAAAGGTAATGCTTGCAACCGCGCGCTTTGCAATGCTTGATACGATATCAGCGCGCCCCCGTTTTACGCCGCATCGGATGGGGGCAAGTTTGGCAATGGCAACAGACCGCGGCGAGGCAGACCATGACCGAAGTTGCGTTTTTGCTGAACGGAACGCAGGTGGTGCTATCGGGGCTCTCTCCCACAAGCACATTGCTGGATTATTTGCGCCAAGACGCAGGGCTGACAGGCACGAAAGAGGGCTGCAACGAGGGGGACTGCGGCGCATGCACCGTGATGGTCACCGATGCTACCGGCGCGCGCGCCCTCAATGCCTGCATTTTATTTCTGCCGCAGCTTCACGGCAAAGCAGTGCGCACGGTAGAGGGGATCGCGGCGCCAGACGGCACCCCCCATCCCGTTCAGACCGAGATGCAGCGCCATCATGGCAGCCAATGCGGCTTTTGCACGCCTGGCTTTGTGGTGTCGATGGCCGTGAACCATTTGAACGGCGAAAGCGATCACGACACCGCGCTTGCGGGCAACCTGTGCCGCTGCACGGGCTATGCGCCCATTATCCGCGCTGCCCGCGCCGCCGAATGCGCCCCCGTGCCCGACCACATGAAAACCGATCTTGCTTTCACTTTGGCCCAAATACCTAAGGCCGCAAAGCAAAGCGCGGCAGCTCATCGGGGGGGCGGGCTTGCCCGCGAGGCGGGGGGCGGCCCCCAAGCTTTTTGCCCACAAACCATCGATGAATTGGCCCCTTGGTTTGCAGCGAACCCCGATGCCACGCTGATTGGCGGCGCCACGGATGTGGGGTTATGGGTCACCAAACATCTGCGCGAATTGCCAAAGCTGGCTTTTTTGAATGGTATCGACGCATTGGCGCAGATCTCGGATTTGGGAGATGCTTTGTTCATTGGTGCGGGAGTGACCATTGAATCACTTCGGCGGGCCATGGCGGATTATCACCCCAGTTTTGCCCAATTGCTGCGCCGCTATGGCAGCACTCAGGTGCGCGGCGCGGC
>CAXNIF010000145.1:0-5252 GCA_964202345.1 Cypionkella sp. | reverse complement strand
CCTTTTTGCCCGTGGCGATTTTCTCGTGGGTTTTGGCATCGACATCGGGATTGACGCGAATGGTGATGGGGGCCACCTTGCCCAAGGACAGCGCCACGTCGGAAAGCGCGCGCATTTCGGGTTCGGATTCCACGTTGAACTGGCGGATCCCGCCGGTCAGGGCCAGCGCCATTTCTTGCCGCGTTTTGCCCACGCCGGAAAAGACGATTTTATCGCCCGCAACCCCCGCCGCACGGGCGCGCAGATATTCGCCGCCCGACACCACATCCATCCCCGCGCCCAAATTGCCCAAAACCTTCAGCACGGCGACATTGGACAGGGATTTGATCGCAAAGCAGACCAAATGCGGCAGGGGCGAGAGCGCCTGCGTGAAAAGCTGATAATGGCGGGCCAGCGTGGCGGCGCTATAGCAATAGAACGGCGTGCCCACGGCGGCGGCAATATCGCGCAGGGCTACGTCCTCGGCATGCAACTGGCCGTGATGGTAAAGAAAGTGATCCAAACTGCGCCCCTTGTGATATGATACAGGCGCTATAGCAGATGCGGCGGGCGGGGCAAATGCCGCGCCTTTATTTTGATACTGGGCTGCGCCTGACGTCTTGGCCCTAATTCGTGCCAGTGCGCGCCGCGCCCACCGACACTGTGCCCGAAAAGGTCAGGCCAAGGGGCTGGGTTTGATCCCCCGGCGGCACGGGGTCGCTTTCCACGCCGCAAGCGGCCAGCGCCAGCAAAGCCGTTGCCAATATCACCCGCATGGGCATCACTTTGCGCGCGGGGTGTATTGCAACAACCCGCCCCCGACATTGGCCTGCACCGATGGCTGCACCACCACCCCATCGGTGCCAATCGACAGGCCCGCATTCAAGCGCGGATCGGTGATCGAGCAGCCCGCCAAGGCCAAAGCGGCCAGCAATCCTGCCGCCCCTATTTTTGAAATTCTGCTAAACATGGAACATCCTTTCTCATTTTGGCCAGCTTGCCCTAGCCCAAGGCCGCTTTCCAGCGTGCAGCCTGCTGGGCCACGCGGATCGGCGCGGTTCCGCCGTAAGACTGCCGTGATCTGATGGAATTTTCAACGCCCAAGACGCCCAAGACATCCGCCGTGATGGCGGGATGCACCGATTGCATTTGCGCCAAGGTTAAATCGGGCAAATCGACGCCTTGCGATTCGGCCATGGCCACCAGCGCGCCCGTGATGTGATGCGCCTCGCGGAAGGGTAGGTTCAACGCGCGCACCAGCCAATCGGCCAAATCAGTCGCGGTCGAAAAGCCCGATGCAGCAGCCTGCGCCAGAACATCGCGCCGCGCGGTCATATCGCCCACCATGCCCGTCATCGCCGCCAGCGCCAACATCAGCGTATCGGCTGCATCAAAGACCTGCTCTTTGTCTTCTTGCATATCTTTGGAATAGGTCAGCGGCAGCCCTTTCATCACCGTCAGCAGCGCCACTTGCGCGCCCATGATCCGCCCGATTTTGGCCCGCAGCAATTCGGCGGCATCGGGATTCTTTTTTTGCGGCATGATGCTAGACCCCGTTGTCCAGCGATCGGAAAGCTGCACAAAGTGAAACTGCGCCGAAGACCAAATCACCAGCTCTTCGGCAAAGCGCGACAGGTGCAGCGCGCAAATGCTGGCTGCCGACAAAAACTCGAGCGCAAAGTCGCGGTCAGAGACGCTATCTAGCGAATTGGCGGTGGGCCGATCAAAGCCCAAGGCCCGCGCCGTCATGTCGCGGTCGATGGGAAAGCCCGTCCCCGCCAGCGCCGCAGCCCCCAAGGGGCATTCGTTCATGCGCGCGCGTGCATCCATAAAGCGGCCACGATCGCGCGCCAGCATCTCGACATAGGCCAGCATATGATGGCCCCATGTCACGGGCTGGGCGGTTTGCAAATGGGTGAAACCTGGCATGGGCCAATCTGCCCCAGCCTCGGCTTGGGCGACAAAGGCGCGCATGAGCGCGGTGATGGCCGCGATGGCCCCATCGCATTGATCGCGCACCCAAAGGCGAAAATCCACGGCGACCTGATCGTTGCGCGAGCGCGCGGTGTGCAGCCGCTTGCCCGCTTCGCCGATCATGTCGGTCAGGCGGCTTTCGATGTTGAGGTGGATATCTTCCAGCGCCGTGGAAAAGTCGAATTCGCCCGCTTCGATTTGTGACAATATCGTGAGCAGGCCTTCCTGAATCGCCCGTGCATCACTAGAACTAATAATGCCTTGCTGGGCCAGCATGGCGGCATGGGCGTTTGATCCTGCGATGTCTTGGGCGTAGAGGCGCTGGTCAAAGCGGATCGATGCGTTGATTGCGGTCATGATGGCATCTGGCCCGCTGGCAAATCGCCCGCCCCACATGCTATTGGCGGGTTTGGAATCGGAGGGAGTGCTCATGACTTTGGCCCTAATGCTGCGACGGATGGTTTGGGCCTGTGTTTATACGGGCTTTGCCTTGGGTGCAAATGCCCAAGATTTGGATGCGTTGCGCCTGGGCGATATGAAGAAGATGGTGATCCATGCCCAGCCCAAAGATTTGCCCGATGTCGCGCTTTTGGGGCTGGATGATGATCCGCGCGCGCTATCGCAGGTGCGGGGGCGCTGGGCGGTGGTGAATTTCTGGGCCACATGGTGCGCGCCCTGCCGCAAGGAAATGCCCTCGCTGGGGGCGTTGTCGCGGTCTATTCCCGAAATGCCCGTGATTGCCCTAGCCACGGGGCGCAATCCGCCAGCGCAATTGACGCGCTTTATCCAAGAGGTGGGGGTGGAACATTTGACCCATATGCGCGACCCCTCCAGCGACCTTGCCGCGCAAATTGGCATTTTGGGCCTGCCGGTGACGATTGTCGTGAACCCCCAAGGCCAAGAGGTGGCCCGCCTGATTGGTGATGCCGATTGGCATAGCCCCGAAGCTTTGGCCCTGTTGCGGGCGATGATCGGGGCTGCGCCGTAAAGGGGCGTTGCCCCTCTTTGCCTGCGGCAAATTCACCCCAGGATATTTTCAAAGAGAAGAAACAAGGCAAAGCAGGGTGCAAGCGGGGGGCCAGTTTAGGCGCGCGCGCGCCGAAGCAGGTAGATGTCCATGATCCAGCCGTGCTGGGCGCGGGCGGCGGCGCGGGCGGCGATGATTTGCGGGGCCATCTGCGCCAAAGGGCCGCTGAGCGAGATTTCTTGGGCCATGCCAGCATAGGCTGTCCAATAGATCGTGATGCCTTCGGGGGCAATGGCGGTAAAACTGTTCTCGCCGTCCAGCATCACCACGGCGGTGTTTACCGCCGGCGGAAAGCCGTCATCGCGCAGCGCGCGCCCTGTTGTCACGGTAAAGGGCGCGCCGATGTCGTTTAGCGCAATGCGATGGGCGGCCGTCAAAGCCGTGAGCGAGGTGACGGCGGGGATAACCTGAATTTCGGGCGGCGGGGTTAGCCGCCCGGCGATGCGCAAGGTGCTGTCATAAAGGGCGGGATCGCCCCAGACCAGAAGGGCGACATTCTGCGCCTTTGCGATGGTGCGCGCCCAAACAGTGGCAATCTCATCATGCCAGGCGTTCACGCGGGCCGTATAGTCGAGGATTGTCTCGTCGCGCTGGGGCAGGTCAAATTCGGCCACGGCCGTATCGGGGGCGACATCGGCCAAAATTGCGTGGCGCAGATCGACCAGATCGGCCTTATCCTTACCTTTGCGCGGAACAATCACAAGATCGGCCTGTTGCATGGCGCGCATAGCTTGCCGCGTCAGATGGTCGGGATTGCCGGTGCCGATACCGATAAGAGTGAGTTTCATGCCTATGGCCCTATGACATCAGGCGCGTGGAAAGCCCGCGCGCCTGTGGGGATCTGGGCCGCAATGGGCGCGTTTGTCAATTTCGCTGCGCCGCATTTGCCCAAAAATGTGCCGCGATCCAGCCCAAGACTGCCCAAACCAGCAGCCCAGCGCCCAGCACCCGCACCGCGAAATCGGCGGCAACTTCGGGAGGGGCCATGCCGAAATACCCGTCTAAGTTTGGCGCGCCAAGAACATGGGGCGCTGCCAGCAAAGCCCCTGCCAAGGCAAAGGCCCACCATTTTTGGCCAAAAGCCAGCAGCGCAAGGCCGCCGCCCGTGGCCAAAACTGTGCCCAGCCACCAAATTTGCCGCGCGGAAAAATCAGCCGCAGCCGTGCCGGGCAGATCAGGGGCTAGGCCCATGGCTGGGGCAAGTTGAAAGGTGGCAAAGCCCGCGATGCCCCACAGAAGCCCCGCGGCGGGGTTGATCTTGCGGCCCCAATGTTCAGATAGGGCAAATCCTGCCGTCAGAACCAAAGCATAGCCCGTGTAGACCAATATCATGAACAAAGTGGTCAGGCCATTGCGATGCAGATCGCTGGGCGTGGTGTGGTGATCCCCGCCGTCCTCCTGCGCGCTGTGATTATGTCCGCCGTGATTATGCCCAGCCTCATCTTGCAAAGAGGCAGCGCCGCCAAAATGAGTCAGCCTGCCCGTTTCGTAATCTTCGGACAGCAGAATCAATTTTTGCACAAAAGCGAAATGCAGCAGGGCGGCAATCAGCCCCGCTGCAAGGCCAGCGAACACCGCGCTGGTCATCATTCTTTTGGTCATGGCTTAGTGGCAGGGAAAGCCCGTGGCGTGGCGCACATCATGCGCCGCATCATGCAGCGTGCTTGATTGGGCATGGCCCGCCACAAAGATGATGCCAAGGCCAAGCACGGCCACCATCAAAATCTGCGCCAAAGGGCTGATTGCGGATTGGGTCAAAGTTGTCGTCGTCATGTTATCTCTCCTAGCTGTCCCACCGACAGTGTGTGTTTCATGCGCTAGGCCGGTCTCCTGGCTTGCGGGTCGATATGATCTGCCGCCTTCCCACCCGTGCGGGCAGTGGCAAAATGGCAGACCACTCACCGCATACAGTCGCGGGGGCGGCTGGGGGCAGGGCGCCGAATTGGGTTCGCCCCTTCCCATTCCCGATGAAGCCCCAGTGCTTTGCACATTTGGGCACCTAACCGCGCTATTTGCGCCGAAAGCCAGCGCGGGGTCAAGGCAATACGCGCCCTTTGCGGGCCATTTGCGACATAACGGCGGTGCTAGGCGGGAATGCGCGCCAAAGCTTTGCCGCGCAGCGCGCCCAAGGGGCGGGCATCGGCGAAATTGCCGTCAAGACTGGCGGCGTAAAGGCGGGCGAAGGTGATCAGGCCCGGCAAATCCTGCGCGGTGATATCCCCAAAGAGATAGGCGGTTTTGCCCGCGCTGCGAAACGCGATGGTCGAGGGGC
>CAXNIF010000144.1:0-5292 GCA_964202345.1 Cypionkella sp. | reverse complement strand
TACTCACCCGTCCGCCACTAGTCCCGAAGGACCCGTTCGACTTGCATGTGTTAGGCCTGCCGCCAGCGTTCATTCTGAGCCAGGATCAAACTCTCAAGTTGAAAGTTCCGAAGAACTATCCTTGACGTCGAACCTTCGCACATCTGCCTAAACCCAATTAAGAGCCTAGGTCTTTACATCTCATGTGCTCGTGTTTCCAAAGAAACAAGAACCCACAAAAAGTGAAGCTTACCTTGGGTCATCGATCCATCCTTGAGGACTTCTCTACCAAGTCAGATATGCACCGATCTCGACGCCGAAACGCCCAAACCGCCCGCATATCTCTTCATATTCCAAACATTTCAAAGAGCGTTCGACATAACATAAGGACAACAAAATAACAGCAAACACCCAATCCTTGGGCGTCCCTGCCACCGTAAATCCCAGTATTCCTGCGCAACCTTGCGGCCACTCCCTCCGTCGATCCCTGCATCGCTGCCCGTCTCGTCTTCGGTGAGGCGCTATCTAGGCCCCAACGAAAAAAGGCGCAAGAGGAAAAATGAGAGAATGTGACAGTTTTTTCACAAACCGCCATTTTCCTAAGCAAACACACAAGAACACCAACACAGCCGCGCAATCCCAAACCCGTTAACCAACAAAATCCGAACGCAACAGTTGCGCAACACCCCACGTTAACCACCAACCAAAGGGAATCACGGGAGAATCAAACCCGATTCGAACAGGGATGCGGGCAAATCCCAGCGTATGGCATGCGTCCCGCAAACGTATGGCATCCGTCCCGCATCCGTCCCGACACGTGGGGGGCATAAGATTGAGAGGAGCAATCGCCCCAAATCCCTCTTGGCACGGAATCAAGGCGCTTGCGCCGCCGTGTGCGAGGACGGCGGGCCTGCCCGCAAAAAGGGTCCAGTGGACCCTTTTTAGTCCGAAGCGGCCCTCCCTCCCCCCGGGAGGGCGCACTCCGCCGCTGATGCCTAGAACCGACTGCGGGAGACCTGCACCGTAAAAGGTGCAGAACTAATGCCGAAGCGCCATCCCGAGGGAGCGCGCGGCACTAGGGTGGGAGAAGTGCAACACTGGAAAAGTTGAAGGTTTCTTCGGTTGCGCGACCGACGTTTTTGCGATTCAACGTAGGCGACAAGGGAGAGATGTAATGCCCACGCTTTACACCATTGGTTATGAAAGCTCGACACCTGAGCAGTTGATAGCGACGCTAAAGGCTGTTGGCGTCAAGACGTTAGCTGACGTAAGAGAACTACCCCTTTCACGAAAAAAGGGTTTTTCTAAGTCTGCGCTGAGCGAGCTGCTTGCAGAAGCTGGTATTAAATACCTTCACTTCAAGAGCTTAGGTGACCCGAAAGAGGGAAGGGAGGCCGCCCGCACGGGAAATATCGCCAAGTTTGAAGCCGTCTTCTTGCAGCACTTCGCGAAACAAGCAGGCCGGAACGCATTCGCTGAACTACTAGAAGTTGCAAAATTTGAAGCCACATGCATTATGTGCTTTGAGCGTTGCCACGTCCATTGTCACCGATCTTATATTGCTGATGAGGCAGTGCGAGAAGGTTTTGACGTGTTCAATTTGGTGCCAGACAGGCCAGAGGCGTATCTAAAGAATGGTTTTGCAATCCCGCGTTACAATCCTCGTCAAAGCCTATCCGCAGCCGAGTAAATCACACATTGAAACTGTTTGCTGCGCAGGAATTGACACGAACGGCCAGTGGCGGAGACTTTACCCAATTCGATTTCGACAGCTAACAGACGAGCAAGCATTTACTCGATGGAACAATGTCGAATTCAAGTATTCCCTGCCCAAAAGCGATACCCGCCGCGAAAGTTGCAAAGTCCACGAAGAGTCGATCACAGTAGCAGGCAAAGTTACCAAGAAAAGTGAAAAGCAAGCTATAGTGGAACGTGCTTTAGTTCCCTCAGAAAAAGTGGCTATTGATCGTGGTCAATCGTTGGCGCTCATAAGACCCGAAAATGTAAATTTCACATGGAAAAAGAGAAGCTTAGCAGAAATTCAAGAGGCTAGGGAAGCTTTTGAAATTCAAGCGAAACAAGCTTCAATGTTCGATAAAGACCTCGCTCTGCTCGAGCCGTGTAAATTCAGTTTCTTTATGACATATCAAGATGAACATGGCCCACATACCAAAACATGTGCAGACTGGGAAACCTCAGCGGCATTCTATATCCATGAGCGTAGCTATGGCGAAGCTCAAGCGCTGGAACATCTTAGGTCAACCTACTGCGAGAACTATGCTAAAACTGGCTTGGTCTTTGCGTTGGGCAACATGGCCAAACGTCCACAGACTTGGCAGCTACTTGGCATTTTTCCCAGCGAACCGACGAGCCAAATGGCACTCGAACTCTAATCATGAATCCATCTTCAACGCCGAAATAAACGCCTCCTGCGGTATCTCCACTTTCCCGAACTGGCGCATCCGCTTTTTCCCCGCCTTTTGCTTCTCCAGCAGCTTTTTCTTCCGCGTGGCATCGCCGCCGTAGCATTTGGCGGTGACGTCTTTGCGCATGGCGGACAGCGTCTCGCGGGCGATCACCCGTGCGCCAATCGCCGCTTGGATTGGGATTTTGAACATATGGCGGGGGATCAGGTCTTTTAGCTTTTCCACCATCGCGCGTCCCCGCGCTTCGGCCCTGTCCCTATGCACCATCATCGACAGGGCATCGACGGGTTCCTCATTGACCAGAATCGACATTTTCACCAGAAAATCCTCGCGGTATTCGCTGATTTGATAGTCAAAGCTGGCATAGCCTTGGGTGACGGATTTCAGGCGGTCGTAGAAATCGAACACCACCTCCGCCAAGGGCAGGTCATAGACCACCATCGCGCGGTTGCCGGCATAAGACAGGTCAAGCTGGATGCCGCGGCGGTCTTGGCACAGTTTCAGCACATCGCCCAGATAATTGTCGGGCACCATGATGGTGGCTTTGATCCGCGGCTCTTCGATATGATCGACAAGGGTCAGATCGGGCATGTCGGCGGGGTTGTGCAGATCGCGCACCTCGCCGTCTTTCATGTGCAGCTTGAACACAACCGATGGGGCGGTGGTGATCAGGTCGATGTCATATTCGCGTTCCAGCCTGTCGCGGATCACCTCTAGGTGCAAAAGCCCCAAAAAGCCGCAGCGAAAGCCAAAGCCCAGCGCCGCCGAAGTTTCCATCTCGGTGCTGAAAGAGGCGTCGTTCAGCGACAGCTTCTCAATGGCATCGCGCAGGTTTTCAAACTCGTTGGCATCCACAGGGAACAGCCCGCAAAACACCACAGGCTGGGCGGGTTTAAATCCCGGCAATGGGGCATCGCAGCCCTTTTTCTCGTGGGTGATGGTATCGCCCACGCGGGTATCGCGCACCTGTTTGATGCTGGCGGTGAAAATGCCAATCTCGCCCGGGCCCAGTTCGGCGATATCCACCATTTGGGGTTTGAGAACCGCCAGCTTGTCAATGCCGTAAACCGCACCCGTTTGCATCATGCGCACGCGGTCGCCTTTTTTAATTATGCCGTCCATGACGCGGATCATCACGACAACGCCCAAATAGGCATCATACCAGCTATCGACCAGCATCGCCTTAAGCGGCGCCGCGCGGTCGCCTTTGGGGGCGGGCAAGCGGGTGACAATCGCCTCTAGAACATCGGGAATCCCAAGGCCCGACTTGGCCGAGATATGCACAGCATCCGAAGCGTCCAGCCCGATCACATCTTCGATCTGCTGGGCCACGCGGTCAGGCTCGGCGGCGGGCAGGTCAATTTTGTTCAAGACGGGGACGATTTCATGCCCCGCGTCCAGCGCATGATAGACATTGGCCAGCGTCTGCGCCTCGACGCCCTGAGAGGCGTCCACCACCAGCAAAGACCCCTCGACCGCGCGCATCGAGCGGCTGACCTCATAGGCAAAGTCCACATGGCCGGGGGTGTCGATCAGGTTCAGGATATAGGTTTTCCCATCCTTAGCGGGATATTCAATGCGCACGGTATTGGCCTTGATGGTAATGCCGCGTTCGCGTTCAATATCCATACTGTCCAAAATCTGGGCCTTCATGTCGCGCGCGGCGACAGTGCCCGTCATTTGGATCAGCCGATCGGCCAAGGTGGATTTCCCGTGGTCGATATGCGCCACGATCGAAAAATTGCGGATAAGGTCAAGCTGTGTCATGGCCGCGATATAGCGGGGATTGGCCCATGGGGGAAGGGGGTTGATCGGCGCTGACATCGTGACTTGCGCAGCCGCGCCCCCTTTGGTCTAAGAATGGCAAAGAGAGGGGCAAAAAATGGTCGATATCGCCACAAGGGTGCATAACCACAACTGGAAAATTGATCCCATCGTTCGATCCCTGATCGACACAGATTTTTACAAGCTGTTGATGTGCCAATCTATTTTCCGCAATCGCCCCGATACGAATGTGACCTTTTCGCTGATAAACCGTTCCACCACATTGCGGCTGGCGGATTTGGTCGATGAGGGAGAGCTGCGCGAACAGCTGGATCATGTGCGCAGCCTGTCCTTGCGGCGCGGTGAAAGCACTTGGCTGCGGGGGAATACTTTTTACGGCAAGCGCCAAATGTTTCGCCCCGATTTCATGGAATGGTTCGAAGGGCTGCGCTTGCCGCCCTATCACCTTGAAAAGCGCGATGGCCAATATGAGCTGACCTTTGAAGGCCATTGGCCCGAAGTGATGCTGTGGGAAATCCCCGCGCTATCGGTGCTGATGGAACTGCGCTCGCGCGCGGTCACGGCGCGGCAGGGCAAGTTTGAATTGCAGGTGCTCTATGCGCGCGGCATGACCCGTCTGTGGGAGAAAATCGAACGCCTGCGCGGAATCGAAGGTCTGCGCATTGCCGATTTTGGCACTCGCCGCCGCCATTCCTACCTGTGGCAAGATTGGTGCGTGCAGGCCATGCAGGAAGGGCTGGGGGCCAAGTTTACAGGCACCTCCAACTGCCGCATCGCCATGCAGCGCGATATCGAAGCGATTGGCACCAATGCCCATGAATTGCCCATGGTCTATTCCGCGCTGGCCGAGACGGACGAAGAACTTGCGCAGGCCCCCTACAAAGTGCTGGCCGATTGGCACGAAGAACATGACGGCAATCTGCGCATCATGCTGCCCGATACCTATGGCACAGCAGGCTTTCTGGCCCGCGCGCCCGAATGGCTGGCGAAATGGACAGGGATACGGATTGATTCAGGCGATCCCGCTACAGGCGCGGAAACCGCAATCAGATGGTGGAAGGAACGCGGCGAAGACCCAGCGCAAAAACTGGTGATCTTTTCC
>CAXNIF010000143.1:0-5307 GCA_964202345.1 Cypionkella sp. | reverse complement strand
GGGTTTGGGGCGCAAGATGATTTCATCGCCCACTTGAATATGCTGCAGCCGAGAGGTCAGCGGCCCATCCGGCACCTTGATCGAGTAGAACTCCAGCGCCTCATCCCATGCGGGCGAGGCGATGGAATAGGCGCGCAGCAAAGGTTTGCCGTTGTCGCCCATCAGGCCAATCATCACAAATTCGCCCGAACGAAAGCGCAAGCTTTGGGGCCGGGTCACGCGAAAGGAAAACAGCCGATCTGTCCAATGGGTCACTTCTGTCACCACTTGCGCATCGGGCAGGTGGGCTTTGGGGGGGGCATCCAGCATTCTGGCCTCGGTCATATTTGTTCTTTCGCATATATAATTGTTAAGCAGCCCCTTGGGTAGGGGGCAAACTGGCGCAGTCCGATGGCAACGGCAACCCGATCAGGCGCGCAACCGCGCCAGATAGTGATGATCGCGCCAATCGGCGCGGGCCAACCACTGCTCTTGCGGCTGGCGGGCGGCCAAGGAATCGGGTATTTCCACTTGGTCAAAACCCACGCGCCGCGCCATGGCATATTGGTCAGCGATCACAGGCCCGACAGCGCGCAGCGTGGCGTCATAGCCCAAGGCGCGCAAGCGGCGCGCAATGGTAAAGGCGCGCCCATCGTTAAAGGCCGGAAAGGTCACGCAAATCAGCGTTATTGTGGAAAGATAGGGCAAAACTGCCTCGGGCATATCCGTATGGGCGAGGGTGACGGCGCCTTGATGCTGGGCAATATCTGCCAAGGCGACGATCGGCGTGTGAGGGCAAGGTTGAAATCCTGCATCGGTGACAAGTATGCTCATGCTGCGCTGTCCCTTCTGGCGGTGCGGCCGCCTGTAAAATGTATGCCACATTCAGATTTTTCCAAGCCGCGCCAACGCCCTGCACGCGGATCTTCACCTTGTGCCACGGGCGTGGTGCAGGGTGCGCAGCCGATGCTGGGATAGCCCTTGGCCACCAAAGGATGACGCGGCAAGTCATTGTTTACAATATACTCTTCCAAATCTTCGCGCCCCCAATGGGCCAAGGGATTGACCTTGATGCGCAAATCATTTTCGGATTCAAAAAACTGCACTTCGGCGCGGGTTGATCCTTGAAACCGCTTGCGCCCCGTGATCCATCCGTCAAAGGGGGCTAAGGCGTGTTCCAATGGGGCCACCTTGCGCAAATGGCAGCAGGCATTGGTGTTGTATTGATGCAGCGTGCCGTCAAGGTCTTCGACATCGATCCGCGACTTGGGCGCGCGGATGCTGCGCAAATCGCACAGGTGCAGGCTTTCGGCCAATTTGCGTTGATAGTCCAAGGTTTCTTGGAACAACATTTTGGTGTCCACAAACAGCACAGGCGTTTGCGGCGCGATAACGGAAACCAAATGCAACAACACAACCGATTCTGCACCAAAGGATGAGACCAGCGCCACTTGTCCCAAATCGGAATCGCGCAGCGCATGTTCCAGCACCGCCGTGGCCCCGTGGTGGCGATAGCGCGCATTCAGCGCGGCCACTCTTTCGGCCACGCCCTGCCGCGCGCCCAACTGATGCGGCCTATCGTCAAGCGGCATCAAGATCGTCCCCAATCCCATAGAGCGCCTCTTTAAAGGGCGCAGGCCCCAGACGGCGATAGGCGGCGATAAAGCTTTCCCCAGCCTCTTGGCGCAAGGCCAAATAGGCGCGCAGCACGCGTTCAATCGCGGGCGTCACTTGGTCATAGGCAAAGCCGGGGCCAATTTTCTCGCCAATGGCGGCGGTTTCACTGCCATCACCGCCAAGGGTGATTTGATAGTTTTCCACCCCTGCGCGATCCAGACCCAAAATGCCGATATGGCCCACATGATGATGCCCGCAAGCATTGATGCAGCCCGAAATCTTCACCTTGATCGGGCCGATGTCATGTTCTAGGTCTAACGCTTTGAAATGCATCGCCAATTCTTGCGCCACGGGAATCGACCGCGCCGTGGCAAGGCTGCAATAATCCATCCCCGGGCAGGCGATGATATCGGACAATAGCCCGACATTCGCCGCCGCCAGACCCGCTGCGCGCAAGGCCTCGTAAACGGCGGGCAAATCTGATTTATGCACATGGGGCAAAATCACGTTTTGTTCATGGGAAATGCGCAAATCATCATGGCCATAGCTTTGCGCCAAATCCGCCATGACGCGCATTTGATCGGCTGTGGCATCGCCCGGTGTTTGGCCATGCGCCTTGAGCGAGATGGTGACAATCGCGTAATCGGCATGGCGGTGTTGGGATAAATTGGTGTCTGCCCATGCGCGAAACGCCCCGCTTGCGGCGCGTGCGGCCTGATAAGGGGCGATGTCTGCATTTCGAAAGGCGGGCGGGGCAAAGGCTGCGCGAATTTCTGCCAATAGCGCCTGATCGGCCCCGCCAAATTGCGCGCGCGTTTCTACAAATCGATCTTCGATCATGCGGGTGATTTCGCCCGCGCCTGTTTCATGCACCGTGATTTTGATCCGTGCCTTATATTTGTTATCGCGCCGCCCCAGCGTGTTGTAGACCGACAGCACCGCCTCCACATAGGGCAAAAGGTCTGCAATGGGCAGGAATTCCCGCACCACATGGCCAAGCATCGGTGTGCGGCCAAGCCCGCCGCCCACGATCACCTCAAATCCTGGCTCTTCTGCCGCATTGCGCACCATCCGCAGCCCAATATCATGCGCGCGCGTCACGGCGCGGTCATGGGGACTGCCGGTGATGGCAATTTTGAACTTGCGCGGCAAGAATTGAAATTCGGGGTGATCCATCGACCATTGGCGCAAAAGCTCTGCATAGGGGCGGGGGTCTTCGATTTCATCCGCGGCAGCGCCGGCGAAATGATCTGCCGTCACATTGCGCACGCAATTGCCCGAGGTTTGAATGGCGTGCATTTCCACATCTGCCAGCGCGCCCAAAATGATGGGGACATCGGGCAATTTGGGCCAGTTGAACTGGATGTTCTGCCGCGTGGTGAAATGGCCATAACCCTTGTCATAGGTTTGGGCGATCATTGCCAATTGCCGCATTTGGCGCGGGCTAAGGGTGCCATAGGGAATAGCCACGCGCAGCATATAGGCGTGCAATTGCAGATAAAGCCCATTCATCAGCCGCAGGGGGCGGAATTCCTCTTCGGTCAGGCTGCCATCCAACCGGCGGGCCACTTGCCCTGCAAATTGATCAACGCGCGCGCGCACAAATCCTTCGTCAAAATCAGAATAGCTATACATCACGCGACCTTTTGTGGCTGTTGCGCATCGGCTTGTTTGCCATGCGCATAGTTTGACGGGCCGCGCGTGCGAAAGACTTCGCGGAAATGCACAGGCTCTGGGCCAAAGGGGCCAAGCTTGGCATCGGCCAAATAGGCCCCAACGACCAGCAGATGTTGCGCCGCCGCTTGCGCAAGGGCGGCTTGGGCCAGTTCATCGGTGCACAGCAGCGCCGCTTGGCCATGGTGCCGCGACCATTGGCCCGCCGATGTCCAATAGACAACATCGCCAAGGCGCAGATCATTGGCCGTTACGATTTTTGGGGTAAAAGGGCGGCTCATGCCTGTGCCTCATGCAATTGGGGAAGAATCTGGGCCATGGTGCGGGGGCGTAGCCCCAGCAAAATAACGGCGGGGCCGTGCAGCGCGGCGGCTGTGCTGGCCAAATCGTTCAAAGAACAGCTCAAGACGCGCTGATCTTCGCCCGAGACATTTTCGACCAAGGTGACGGGGGTTGCGCCCTTTGCCCCGTGCATCAGCAAGCGACCTTGGATAAAGCGGGCAGATTTCTTGCCCATATAAATTGCGGCAACTTCGCCCTGTTTGGCCAATCCGCGCCAATCTTGCTCGGCAAAACCCAACATGTCATGGCCTGTCACGATACGCAGGCTGGCATTGCGTCCGCGCTGGGTCAAGGATTGGCCGATGGCTGCCGCCGCCACGCTGGCCGCCGTAAGCCCGGGCAGGATGTCATAGGACATGCCTGCCGCCTCGAGCGCCGAGATTTCTTCATCAAGGCGCGCGAAAATGCCCGTATCGCCCCCTTTGAGCCGCACCACTTTGGCCCCCGTTTGTGCCTGCGCGACGATCATCGCGTTGATGTCGCTTTGCGCGGTTTGTGGGCCAAAGCCTACTTTGCCGACATCAAGGCGCGGCACATGGGCGGGGATCAGCGCCAAAATCTGCGCGCCCACAAGGCGGTCATGGATGACGATCTGCGCATTTTGCAGCGCCTGATAGGCCCCCAAGGTCAGATGTGCCGCCGCGCCCGGGCCTGCCCCCACAAAGGTCACGGCAGCCATTGAGGGGGTGGTGGATGAAATTGGGGGCAACATGCGCCAATCTTTCTGTTAGGTTACGGCCATAATATAGGATAATTTCCCTATGATTGGCTATATACCCTTGCAAATAGGGAAGAATGTTCCAAATATGGCGCAGAGCAGAACGCGGTTCTGCAAAATCAGAGAGGATGCGAATGGCCGCCCAATTGGATGAGTTAGATCGGAAAATTCTTGCCGCCTTGCAAGAAGATGCATCGCAATCTTTGGATGAAATTGCCCGTCTTGTCGGCTCGTCCAAGACGCCCGTATGGAATCGTATTCGCCGCATGCGCGAGACGGGGGTCATCTTGCGCCAGACAGCGCTCCTTGATGCCGAAGCCTTGGGGCTGGAGGCGTGCTTTTTTGTCTTGATCCGCACTTCAGAACACGAGGCCGATTGGCAAAACCGCTTTTTGCAAGTGCTGCGCGCGCGCCCCGAAGTGTTAGAGGCCCATCGCTTGGCAGGGGATATCGACTATATTTTGAAAGTAAGGGTCAAGAATGCCCGCGCCTATGACAATTTTTATCAGGCGCTGATATCCGAAGTGCGCATTTTCAACGTGACCGCCCTGCTTAGTATGGAAGAAATCAAATCCACCACGGTTTTGGCGGTTTGACCTTAGCGGCTGACCAGCAGCGATTTCAGCCCATGAAAATGATAGACATTTGCATATTCGGGTGCGCCGGCAAGGTGCAAACCGGGCAGGCGCTGAAACAAGATGGGCAGGGCGATTTGCAATTCTAGCCGCGCCAGCGGCGCCCCGACGCAAAAATGCAGCCCTGCGCCAAGGCTGAGATGACCTTGTGCGATACGGGCGGGCAAAAAGCGGCTTGGCTCTTCGTAAAGCTGTGAATCGCCCCGAGTTTGCCGGAGACCATCAACTTAAGTAAGGATGATGGTTATGACAAAAAGCAAAATGGCAAATCGCTACTCGCCTGAGGTCCGCGCACGTGCGGTCCGAATGGTGTTTGAGCATCAAGGCTCTTACGAAACGCAG
>CAXNIF010000142.1:0-5370 GCA_964202345.1 Cypionkella sp. | reverse complement strand
TCATCCTGCTGTCCGAAGGGCGTTTGCTGAACCTTGGTAACGCCACGGGGCACCCGTCCTTTGTGATGTCAGCCTCGTTCACCAACCAAGTTCTGGCCCAGATCGAGCTATGGACAAAAGGCAGCGAATACCAGCCAGGCGTTTACATTCTGCCCAAGGCGCTGGATGAAAAAGTTGCGCGCCTGCACCTAAAGAAAATCGGCGTCAAGCTGACGGAGCTGCGCAAAGATCAGGCCGACTATATCGGCGTCAAGGTTGAAGGCCCGTTCAAATCGGAACATTATCGCTATTGATGCACAAGAAATCCCGTGAAAAGCCCCCAATTTTGGGGGCTTTTTGCATGGCACAACCGAATTTTCATGATCGTGACCCAAGATCGTTCAATCTTTAGCGGCTTTGCTTTTGGCAAAATGGCCCAAATCGTCTATACCCAATCCAACGGGCAGGAGCCCAAGACCCTTTCGAACAGAACACGTGCGGTGCTGGGGAGCGCGTGGGGTGGATGAGGGGGCACTTGTTGGGGTGGCGCCCCCTCATTTCTTATAAAATGGCCAAAACAGCGCCAATGATTCCGCAACCAATAACGGCATAGGCGCCGTCAATCACCGTCAACAGTATCGGACGACCCGTGTAGACGTTGTTCATCCATAGCCAAGGCAGGATGAAAAAGGCACCAATCCCCAAACCGGAAACCACGGAACCGCCAAGGGAGGCCACATCAGACGTTGCCAAGACATGGCGCATCATCCCCGCCACCAAGACCATCGCCACAAAAGACGACCCAAATTGCACAAGCATATTGCCCGTCTGGGCTGGGCGACCGTTTGCATCCAATTTTACGCCCGAAATTGGCAGCCATTGTTTGGACAATAGCGTGTAATGAATCGCCCCATAACCAAACGCCG
The DNA here is from genome assembly GCA_964202345.1 of Cypionkella sp. GTDB lineage: Bacteria > Pseudomonadota > Alphaproteobacteria > Rhodobacterales > Rhodobacteraceae > Cypionkella. The sequence continues at coordinate 4,465 of CAXNIF010000142.1, read as the reverse complement.
CTGCTGCTGCTACCAAAACGCTGATCAGTTCCATCTCTTCCCCCGAGCTATGATTTCTTTCTGGGGACTAGGTTTTCGGCCAGAAACCTGTCTTGTCAAGAAGTATAAATATGTCCGCCCAGATTGCACAACTTGCTGAACCGGTCATGCAGGGCGTTGTTCTTTTCAGTATTTTCGGGCTGTGATGTCAAACGGGCTTGCCTCGCCGCGCGGCCATTTTCCCGCACATGGGTAGGTCTTCGGCTTTGGGCCAATTGGCGGCATTTCATTTTTTGCATATTTGGCCAAATTACTCATCACTGCTATTGCAATGAAAGTTTTGCATTGCCTCGCGCTGTTTTGCCCCATTCAACCGACAGCGTGTGAAATATGGGCATAAAACTTGCGATAAAAGAGGACGCAAACTCAAATTGTTGCAGAAGTCAAAAATAAATTGGCCGTAAGTCAACCGAATAGGCGGTCAAATATCGGTGAGGCCATATTCCATCGCCGCCTCGCGGAATTGTTTGTCAAAAAGCGCGCGGAATAGGCCGTCTGGTTTATCCAGTAGTTGTCGCAGTGTGCCGATCTCTTTGATTTCGCCGCCTTCAACATAACAAATTTGATCAGCCTTTAAGATCGACGACAAGCGATGCGCAATCACAATCATCGTGACGCCTTTTGATATTTTTTCCAAACTGTCCCGCACCAATTCTTCGGAATTGGCATCCAAGGCAGAGGTTGCCTCGTCCAGCAGTAAAATAGGCGCCTTTTTCAATACGGCGCGGGCGATAGCGATGCGTTGTTTTTGTCCGCCCGATAGAAAAGACCCATTCTCGCCGATTTGGGTCGCATAGCCATCTGGTTGCTGCATGATAAAATCATGGGCGTTTGCCACTTTTGCAGCGGCGATCACTTCGTCATCATGGGCGTCATTTCGGCCAATACGCAGGTTTTCCATGATTGTTGCCGAAAACAAAAACGTATCTTGCGAGACCAGTGACAAGCTGCGGCGCAAAGAGTCCGTGGTGGCCCTGCGCAAAGATTGTCCATTAATGAGAACCTCGCCTTGTGTGGGATCAGCCAGCCGCAACATAAGGTTAAACATCGTAGATTTGCCGCCACCCGAAGGGCCAACCAAAGCAGTAATTTTCTGCGCGGGAAATTGATGGGACAAATCCCGAATGATTTCGTCCTCGTCATAGCTAAAGTTGATATTTTGAAACTCGATTGTTGCAGGCCCAGGGGGAATATCTTGCGCGCCTTCGGCCTCTTTCAAGGTTTCGGGGGCATCCATCAGCACATACATCTGCGCAACAGCCGCAAGCTGGCGTTCAATGCGCAGCCGCGTGCTCATCAGCCGTTTTGCCGGCTCATAGGCCATCAAAAGCGCGGTGATGAAGGATAAAATCTCGCCGGGCGTCGAACGTGCCATCCCAAAAAGCTGAAACGCGCTAAGGCAAACAATTCCCGCAATCGCCAGCCCCGATAGGGTGTCCATCATTGGGCTGGTTAGGGCGCTGACGCGCGCAAAGCTAAGCGACCGCTTGCGTGTGACCTCGGCGGCAACTTCCATGCGCTGCGACAACAGCTTTTCGGCTGAAAACACCTTAATGATTCGAAAACCAGCGACGGTTTCTTGCACAATTTTGATGATCTCGCTCATCGACGTTAGTTCTTGGTTTGAAAGTTTGCGCGAGCGTTTGATCAACCCGCCCACGCCAAACAAGGCAAAAGGCCCCACGGCCAAGGCTGCAAAGGATAAAATAGGTTGCTGATAAAACATAATGCCAACCAAACCCAGCAATGTCAGCAGGTCTCGCACATAGCTGTTGATCAAGACATCGGTAATCGCCCGAGCGGCGTCTGCCCCGCGGGTCACGCGCATCACGATACTTGACGATTCGCGCAGGTGGAAAAAATCGACACTTTGCTGCAGCAGTTTATTAAAAATAACAGTTTGCTGAATCGCTACAATACGCAAACCCGCTTCGGCCATCAGCACAATTTGGGCATAGGTGGCGATGCCTTTGATGACGAAAATTGCGGCAACGGCGCCCGCCACAAGAAAAACCATACCTTTGTATTCGGGCAAGGTCATCGCATCGACAATATATTGCATGATAAAGGCAGTTCCGGCTGTCGTCGCTGCGACCACGGCCATTGCAAAGGCAGCGCCCGCGTAGCGGCCCCATTCCAGCCGCAGATTGGCACCCAAAATGCGCCGCACGTTCTTGTCTTTCCACAGTGGCACCCGCTTTTTATTGAGCGTGTTGGCATCTGGATCAACGTTGCGGTTTGATTTTGGTTTTGGGTCAATTTTGGCCAAAATAGCACCTCTTGTAAGGCCCAGGATATGGCCCTCATTTGGGATTTGCCCTAGCAGCGCCGCGCTCTAAAGACAAGGCGCAGGGCCAAGGCTGGACAGATATCCGCTGAGCGTGAAAACCTATCCCTCACATAGATATTTCAAACCATCCCCATCGGCGATGTTCTTTTGGGGCGCATCTGTGCAAGTGGATCGTCATCCAAGCAAATTGTTGACTATTCAACAAGGGCAGGTCTGGCGTCGGCCCATTCACCCATTATCCAAACGCCCGAGGGCGCATATATGGTGCCAATGGGCAGGCAAAACGGGCTGCACCGACAAACGCGGGCTTTTGAGCAAGGCCATGTCGTGCAAAATCGGTTCTTGCTTGCATCGATCTAAGGTCACGGGCTGCAAGGGCGCAACGGCCTTGATCCAAACCGACACCCAGCGTGGATCTTCGGTGGTGCTGTCTTGCCCCGCGACTTGGCACAGCTCTGCAATGCCCACAATCGCCTTGCCAATGTTCGAGTGATAAAAAAACGCGCGATCCCCCAAAGCCATAGCGCGCAGGTTGTTGCGCGCCTGATAATTGCGAATCCCGTGCCATTCCGTGCCGCTGGCGCCCGCTGCCACCAAGTCTGGCCAGCCGAATTCGTCCGGCTCTGATTTCAGCAGCCAAAAGCTCATCCGACGACCTTTTTCCATTCGCGCAGTGTGACGCTTTCGAACAATCCCGCCTTGGCATAGGGGTCATTCGCCGCCCATGACTTGGCCTGCGCCATGTCTTCGACATCCAGCACAACCAAGCTGCCCACCATGGCCCCGCTTTCCAAAAACGGCCCTGCCATGGCGACAATGCCTGTCTGTTCTATATAGGCCAAATGCGCCGCGCGGTTATCTAGCCGGGTTTGCAAGGCCTGCGCCTTATCTATGCAAATCAGTGCCACCAGCATTGTCTACTCCTCTTTTAAGGGGCGCGACATCAGCGCCGCCACCGCCTGTTGCAACGTTATCTTTTGCCCGATCAGCGCCGCGATCATTTGGCAGATGGGCATGTCGATGCCGCGCTCTTGCGCCAGTTGCGCCGCCGCCATCGCGGTTGCTGCGCCTTCAACGGTGATCTGTTTGTCAAAGGCCGCCCCCGCCCCCAAGGCCATCCCATAACGGAAATTGCGCGATTGATCTGAGGTGCAGGTCAAGACCAAATCCCCAAATCCAGATAGGCCCACCAGCGTTTCGGGTCTTGCGCCGATGGATTGCGCCATGCGCTGCATTTCCACAAAGCCGCGCGTCATGATCGCCGCCCGCGCAGATGCGCCCAGACCCGCCCCGATGACGATGCCCGCCGCAATGGCAATCACATTCTTGAGCGCGCCGCCCAGTTCGGCGCCTTGCAGATCGTCGGTCAGATACAGCCGCAAGGTCGGTGTGGACAGCAAGGCCTGTATCTGCGGCGCCTGCGTGCCCGCATAGGCCAAGGTCAAAGCGGTGGGCAAATCGCGGGCGATATCGGCGGCAAAGCTGGGGCCTGTCAGCACACCAACTTTTGCATGCTGAACGGCGGCGGTAATCACCGCAGTGGGGCCGCGCAAACTGGCCAGATCAACCCCTTTACAGCAGGCAATCAGCGGCCTCGCGGCAACCTGGTGGGGGCATGTAGCCAAAAATCCCGCCAAGGATTGCATGGGCATGGTCAAAAGCAGCACCTCTGATTCCCGCAGGTCGGCCAAATCATCGGTGACTTGCAAGCTGGGGGGGAAACGGATGCCCGCCAGATATCGCGCATTTTGCCGCGCCATCGCCATGTCGGCCACATGATCGCCATCGCGCGCCCAAAGCAAAACATCAGCGCCCTTGCGCGCCAAGGCCAAGGCCAGAGCCGTGCCAAATGCACCCGCCCCTGCCACGCCAATCATGCCTTAGCCCCTTTTTTGCCAAAGCCAATCATCGGGGTGGCTTGGTCGTCCAGCGGCCAGCGCGGCCGTGCCACCAAATGCTGATCGCGCGGTGCGGGCCGATCAAACAGCTCGATACCCGCCCAAGCAATCATCGCGGCATTATCGGTGCAAAGATGCAGCGGCGGGGCGCAAAAGCTGCACCCCATCTGGGCACAGACAAATTCCAATCGCTGCCGCAATGCCTGATTTGCCGCCACGCCGCCTGCCACGGCAAAAG
>CAXNIF010000141.1:0-5406 GCA_964202345.1 Cypionkella sp. | reverse complement strand
ATCCACGCAAAGGGCCGATTGCGCCCCGCCCGCCAAGGCCGCCAGCGCAAAGCCCCCCACATGCGAGAACACATCCAGCACCTGCGCGCCCTTGGCCAATCTTGCCGCAAAAGCGTGATTGGGGCGCTGATCGAAAAACAAGCCTGTTTTTTGACCATGGGTCAAATCGGCCATATAGGTGGCCCCGTTCATGGGAACGGAAATTGTTCCGTCCAAAGCGCCGCGCAAAATCAGGGTTTCTTCGGGCAAACCTTCCAATCCCCGCGCGCGCCCCGATCCATTCTTGATGACCGTTGTCACGCCCGTGACCGATTGCAGCGCCGAGACCAATTGCGCAAGATGCAACTCTGCCCAAGCGGCATTTGGTTGAATGACCGCAACATCCCCAAAGCGGTCGATGATGACGCCCGGCAGCCCATCCGATTCGGCGTGGATCAGGCGATAAAAGTCGGCGTCGTAAAGGCGGGTGCGCAAATCCAACGCACGGGCGATTTTCGCCGCGAACCATGCCTCGTCAATGACCGCCTCTGGGTCGCGATCAAGCATTCGGGCAATAATTTTTGACTTTGTGTTGACAGTGACCAGCCCCATCGGGCGGCGCTCGGCGTCCTCAAGCACGGCAAAGGCCCCTGCTGTCAGCGCCATGGTGCGCCGATCCGTGACCAATTCATCGGCATAGACCCAAGGAAAGCCATGGCGGATCGCCCGTGCTTCGGCTTTGGGTTTTAGCCGCACACGGGCCATGCCCGAGGCAGGGAGATCGTGATTGTCATCTTCAGCGGGGGTTTGGAAATCATGATTCATCCCCGCTTCATAATCGCAATGCCCCTTTAGGGAAAGGGGCATTGCTTTGGGCATATATTCGATGCTTGCGCCTAGTTCGGGCAAACAGGCAATGCGCCGCCGCTTTTGGCTTGCGCGGCAACAAAACGGGCCAGCTCCTTGCTCAGGCCTTGCGCCAGCGATTCTTGGATCACCACCATTTGCGTGCGACCCGCCGCAATTTCAGCATCTGCGTCATCGCCGCCGGTTGCGCGAACCGACGCATTCACTCTTTTTGACTCGATCAAAAGCTCGCCCGTAACGGCGTCTTTCAAGGTCAAGGTATAGAACAGCCCATGCCGGCCACCCACGGTAGCGCGCGCAAGTGGCGTGACGGCGTGAAAGCGCACAAGCTCGACATCTGCCACTACGGCGCGGCCGGTCTTGAAATCCGCCGCGCCCTGCGACATGGCCCGGGTCAAGATAGCCTCGACTTGGGCATGACGATCACCAACGGCTTGGCCATGCCAGACGATATCGGCGTCAGGAATGAAATTATTCGCCTCAGATGTGGACAAGCTGCGCGGCACGACAACATTGACTTTCTGCACATTCAGCCCTTGGGCCTTTTCTTGGGTTGCGCCTTGCGTGGCGGCGCTGGTGCAATTTGGCGCAGGGGCCGTAACGGCACAGCCTGCGAGGCTTAGGGCCGCAACAGCCACCAAGAACGACGATTTCAAAGATAAAGAATACATTTTTACGTTAGACCCTTGCGTTAAAACTGAATGTTATTTGAATACCAACCGCCATTCAAAAAAGATTATGGCGTTAATGCGGCATTATCATGGAAATATCCTGATATCAATATGCCGCCATCACGCCATTTTTGCCTCGTGCCGCGCCTCAAGGCCCTTGTTAGCGCTAACAGAAATTGCTATACTGACGGGATGCAAAAGGATCCCGCCATGACCAGCAGCGCCTCTCGACTTCACCCCGCCATCGACCGCGTCACCGACCGCATTCGCGCCCGCTCGCGCCCGCAGCGCGAGGCCTATTTGGCGCAGTTGCGCGCTGCTGTGGCCACTGGCCCGGCACGCGCGCATTTATCTTGCGGCAACCAAGCCCATGCCTATGCCGCGATGGACGGCCAAAAAGAGGCGCTGGCCGCCGCGCGCGTGGCCAATTTGGGCATCATTACCGCCTATAATGATATGCTCTCTGCCCATCGCCCTTTTGAAACCTATCCCGACCTTATCCGAAAAGCAGCAGCCCATGCAGGGGTTACGGTTCAAGTGGCGGGCGGCGTGCCGGCCATGTGCGACGGGGTGACGCAGGGCCAGCCCGGGATGGAGCTGTCGCTGTTTTCACGCGATGTGATCGCGCTGGCGGCGGGGGTGGGCCTGTCGCATAATTGCTTTGACGCGGCGCTTTATTTGGGTGTCTGTGACAAAATCGTGCCGGGGCTCATTATTGCTGCGGCTACTTTTGGCCACATTCCCGCCGTTTTTGTGCCGGCGGGGCCGATGACCTCTGGCCTGCCCAATGATGAAAAGGCGCGGGTGCGTAATGCCTATGCCAATGGCGAAGTGGGGCGCGAGGCGCTGATGGCGGCAGAAATGGCCAGCTATCACGGCGCGGGCACCTGCACCTTTTACGGCACGGCCAATACAAACCAGATGTTGATGGAGTTTATGGGCCTGCACCTGCCGGGCGCATCGTTTGTCAATCCCGGAACCCCCCTGCGCGAGGCGCTGACCACCGCCGCTGTGGAAAAGGCGGCAGGCATCACGGCACTTGGCAATGATTTCCGCCCCGCAGGCGAAATTTTGGACGAGCGCGCCTATGTCAACGGCCTTGTCGGGTTGATGGCCACGGGCGGATCGACCAATTTGGTGCTGCACCTGCCGGCCATGGCGCGGGCCAGCGGGGTCTTGCTGGATTTGCAAGATTTCGACGATATCAGCGCCGCCGTGCCCTTGATGGCAAAGGTTTATCCCAATGGGCTGGCAGATGTGAACCATTTTCACGCGGCGGGGGGCTTGTCCTATATGATTGGGCAGCTTTTGGATGCTGGGCTTTTGCATGCCGATGCCAAAACCATTGCGGGGGACGGGCTGGCAAACTACCGCAACGAGCCAAAGCTGCTGGACGGGCGGCTGGCTTGGGTTGATGGGCCTGCGCAAACGCTGAACGATAAAATCCTGCGCCCCGCCGCAGATCCGTTCCAGCCCACGGGCGGCTTGCGCCAATTGGCGGGCAATTTAGGGCGCGGGGTGATCAAGGTCTCTGCCGTGGCAGCAGAACGCCACATCATCGAGGCCCCTGCCCGCATTTTCCACAGCCAAGAAGCGGTCAAGGCGGCCTTTAAGGCGGGCGAGTTCACGTCGGACGTGGTGATTGTGCTGCGCTTTCAAGGGCCACAAGCCAATGGCATGCCAGAGTTGCATTCCCTCACCCCCGTGCTGACCATTTTGCAAGATCGCGGCCTAAAAGTGGCCTTGGTCACGGATGGGCGGATGTCGGGCGCATCTGGCAAAGTGCCGTCTGCCATTCACGTCTCGCCCGAGGCAGCTTTGGGCGGCCCCTTGGCCAAGCTGCACGACGGCGATATCGTGCGGCTGGATGCCCAAGCAGGCACCTTGTCCACATCGGCCAAGGACTTTGCCGAACGCGCCCCAATTTCGGTTGATTTATCGGCCAATCAGCAGGGCATTGGCCGCGAATTGTTCGAAGTGTTCCGCCGCAATGTGGGCACATCAGAAACCGGCGCGGGCGTTGTCGTGTAACATTTTACGCGCCGCGCAGAAGGTATTTGAACCAAAATGAAAGCGGCTTTCACTTTGGCCAAAATACCTAAATCCAAGCCCTTCAACACGCGCCCCGCTGGGGCATAGGAGACTGACATGACCCCATCCGACCAATCCAAAGCCGCGCGCGCGATTTGCCTTTTGGCCCCCGTCGTGCCTGTTTTGGTGATTGATGATCTGGCCCATGCCGCGCCTTTGGCGCGCGCTTTGGTAGCGGGGGGCTTGCCCGCGCTTGAAGTGACGCTGCGCACCTCTTGCGCCTTGGATGCCATTCGCGCGATGTCCGAGATCGAAGGCGGCGTGGTTGGGGCGGGAACGCTGCTTACCCCCGCCGATGTCAAAGCTGCGCGCGCGGCTGGGGCAAAGTTTGGCGTCAGCCCAGGCGCCAGCGAAAGCCTGATCGCCGCTTGCGAAGATGAGGGGCTTCCCCTTTTGCCAGGCGGGGCGACGGCCAGTGAGATTATGGCCCTGCTAGAGCGCGGCTTTTCGGTGCAAAAATTCTTTCCCGCCGAGCAAGCAGGCGGCGCGGCCTATTTGAAATCCATCGGCGGGCCATTGCCGCAGGTGTCCTTTTGCCCCACGGGCGGGATCAGCCTGAACATCGCGCCTGATTATCTTGGGCTTAAGAATATTCTGTGTGTCGGCGGGTCATGGGTCGCCCCCAAAGAGGCGATGGCGCGCGGGGATTGGGGGGCGATTGAAAAGCTGGCGCGCGAGGCGGCAGCCTTGCCCCGCGCCGCGGCCTAGGGCGATACGCGCCCTGCGCGTCCGCCGCGCCGCATGGGTGCGGCGGGGGCGCTGCGGGCCTTGTGTAACAGCACGGTCATGGGATGATCGTCACGGCCTTGCGCATAGCGGGCCAGCAAAATGTCGATGGCGGCCTCTGTTTGCCCGCCGACAGGCAAAGACAGCGCCCAATCAATCAAAATCGAGCGACATTCAGCATCGCTGATGCCGTCGATGGCATAGGATTCTCGGATCAGCCCTTTGGGATCGGCGCTGGCCAAATGCGCGTCTTGGCCCGGAACGGGTGCTGCGGTCATGGCGCGGCCTTGGCAGGGCCAAAAAAAGCGCTGATGATCTGATCGGCCCTTTGGGCGTGATCACTCAATAGGCGGGCTAAATCCGCCCCGCTGTGCCCAAGGGCAAGCGCCACAAAGGCGCGCCCGCCCGCGCCCAAAAGATCAGGATTTGCCACCATATCGCCGCCCCCATCGCCCAAAAGCCGCAGCGCCGTTTGCGCCTGCATCATCAGATTATAGGCCGCGCCCAGCGCCTTAGCGTCTATTTGCGTCACATAACCGGCCGTTTCCCCCGCCCGAAGCTGATCCATCACCGCCCGCGCGGGGCTGGCGGCCAGCAGCGCCAAGCTTTGGGCGAAAAGTTCGATATCCATCATGCGGCCCTTGCCTTGTTTGGCCTCCCAAGGGGCAAGGCCTGTATGGGCTGCGGCAAGGCGCGCGCGCATCTGCGCAACATCGGCCCGCAACGTCGCGCCCTGCCCTTTTTGGGCAATGATCGCGCGGCGCAGTTTCTCTATATCGGCGGTCAGATCATCCTGCCCTGCCATCACGCGCGCGCGGGTGAGGGCAAGGTGTTCCCATGTCCACGCTTCGCTGCGCTGATAGGTTTCAAACGCGGCCAGCGAGGTCGCCACTGGCCCTTGCCGCCCCGAAGGGCGCAAGCGCACATCCACCTCATAAAGACGACCTTTGGCGGTTTGGGCCGAAAGCGCGGTCACAAAAGCTTGGGTCAAGCGGGCAAAATACTGCCGCGTTGCCAAGGGGCGTGGCCCGCTGGAATTGTCTATCGCTTGGGCGTCATAGATCAAAATCAC
>CAXNIF010000140.1:0-5413 GCA_964202345.1 Cypionkella sp. | reverse complement strand
GCCACAAGTCCAAAGACCCCTGTCAGGCGCAAATGCAGCTTTGATCCGGCAAAATTGCGCCGCCGATCCTGCACCATCTGCGCCACCCGGGACGCCACCACAGCGGCCACAACCACCACATAGACAAAATCGGTCAGCAAAACCAAACGCAGCGTATCCGACCCCGCCGACAGCGAGAAAGGCCCCAGCGCCAAAAAGGTAACCGCCACCAAGAGCGGGCCCAAAATTATCAGCGTCACCGCACCAAGCGTGCGAAAAGCGCGATGGCGCCGCAAGCGCGAGAGCGACAAAAGCCAATTGCTGCGAAACGCGCCGTTCACACCCTACCCCATTTTCCAGATGCGGCAGAGTTACCCCTGCGACACAGCCTGTTGCGCTTTTACATCAGCTTGCGCCGCCGTGTCACGGAAATATCGAGATCAAGGATCTTCTTGCGCAAAGTATTTCGGTTGATCCCCAACAAATCGGCACATTTGGCCTGATTGCCCGCCGTGGCATCCAGCGCAATTTCGATCAAGGGCGCTTCGATTTCGCGCAAAATGCGGTCATACACCCCATTGGGCGGCAGCATCCCGTGGTGCAAATCAAAATAGCGCCGCAAGTGCCGCGCGACCGATGCCGACAGTTTCTCGCCCTCGATCACCCCGCCGCCCGGGCTGGGCATCGCTTGCGCCCCGCCCAAGCTAAGCTCTAGCTCTGACTTTGAAATTTCAGGCTCTGACCCTGTCACTTGCAGCCGTTTCAGCACGGTTTCCAATTGCCGCACATTGCCCGGCCAAGGATGGGCGCGGATCATGTCTAGGGCCGCCGGCGCTAAATGCCGCGCTGTCCCCGTCTCGCGTTCGCCTTTCGCTAAGAAATGCTCGGCCAATAGGGGGATATCTTCGACACGCTCGCGCAGGGGCGGGATCAGCAATTGCACCCCCGAAAGGCGATAATACAAATCACGCCGCAGCGCGCCGCTGTCCATTTTCTGTTGCAAGTCGGATTGGCTGCTGGACATGATTCGAACATCTGGCTCGCCCATAACATCCAGCATCCTGACAAGGCGCGCCTGCGCATCGCTGTCAAAATCGCCCAATTCATCCAGCAAAAGGCTGCCGCCCTTGGCCCGCGCGAGCAAGGCGGATATGCCATCCACCCCTGCCAAATCTGCCGCCGAAGCCACGATGAAGGGCTGGCTGCGCCGATCCGAGAAATCGTGAATGGCCTTGGCAATCAAGGATTTCCCCGTGCCAGATTCGCCGCAGATCATCACGCTGAGTTCGGCATTCATCACCCGGGCCACCAGCCGATACAGCGCCTGCATCTGCGGGGTGCGCCCGACAAGTGGCAGATCTTCGCCCGCTTCGCGCATAGGGGCGGGCGTTTTGGGCGCATAGCGCTTCATCTCTAGGGCGCGGGCCGAGCGTTTCATCAAATCGGGCAGATCAAAGGGCTTGGGCAGATAGTCAAAGGCTTCGGCCTCGGCGGCTTGAATGGCGGTCATGATGGTGTTTTGTGCCGAGATCACAATCACCGGCAGGCCCGGGCGCAGCTTGGCAATGCTGGGCAAGGCGTGCAGCCCGTTGCCATCGGGCATAATGACATCGGAAATCACCAAATCGCCTTTACCTTCTTCGATCCAGCGCATCAAGGTCATCAGGCTAGAGGTGGCATGCACCTTGCACCCTGCCCGCGTCAGCGCTTGGGTCAGCACGGTGCGGATTGTGCGGTCATCATCTGCAACAAGAACGGTGCCATCCATGGCTCAACCTCCATTCGGGGGATTTTTGGGGGCAAGGGGCAAGGAAATCCGAAACACCGTGCGCCCGGGGTGACTGTCAACCGAGATCCAGCCTTCGTGATCGGTGATGATTTTTGACACCAAAGCCAAACCCAGCCCCGTGCCATTTTCGCGCCCCGAGACGAAAGGTTCGAAGATATCTGCCGCGATATCTGGCGCAATGCCTGGCCCGTCGTCGATAATCTCGATTTGCAGCGGCAAGGCCGATGGGGTGCCATCGCGGGTTTTGCGCCGCAAAGAATGGTCATAAAAACTGCGCAGGCGGATTGTGCCACCCTTGGGCCCTGCCGCTTCGGCTGCATTTTTTAGCAGATTCAAAAACACCTGCATCAATTGATCGCTATCGGCAAAGGTTGGCGGCAAAGAGGGGTCATAATCCTCGATAATGGTCATTTTTGCGCCAAACCCCACCAAGGCAGAGCGGCGGGCGCGGTCCAGCGCGTCATGGAGGTTGACCGCACGCCGTGCGGGGGGGGAAAGATTGCCAAACTGCTCGACCTGTTCCAGCAGCTTCACGATTCGGCGGGTTTCCTCGACGATCAAATCGGTCAATTCCAAATCATCGCCGCTTAGGTTCATCGCCAGCAATTGCGCCGCCCCCGCAATGCCCGCCAGCGGGTTTTTGATTTCATGGGCCAACATTTCCGCCATGCCGATGGCCGATTTCGCCGCCGATTTCACCTGCATGGCGCGGCCCAAACGATCGGCAATGTCGCGCGGGGTCATCATCAGCAGCACGGCCCCCGCCGTATCTTGCATTGGGGCCAGATGCAGCGCGCAGGTTTGCGGCGCGCGCTCGCCCGTGGTCAGCTCGGCTTCGGCTATCACCACGGGGGATTGATGGGCGCGCACCCGCGCCAGCGCGTTCTCCATCGGTGCATCAATAATCAGGCGTTCCAGCAAAAGCTGTCCCTTTAGCGCGCGCTTGGACATGTTCAAAAAGGTTTCAGCGCTGGGGCTGACATCGATGATTCGGCCGATGTCATCGATGATCAGGGCAGGCAATGGGATCGCCGCCCAAAGGGAGCGGGCCTGAGCAAACTCATTCATGCGGCCACCTCATTTTGCGCGCCTTTATGCGCGGCGGGGGTATCGTCACATAGCGCGCGGCGGATCAATTGGGCCACCAAGGCCGGGTCTTGCGCTGTCAGCACCGCTTCGCGCGCTTTGCCGCGACCTGCGGCCTCTAGATACCAACCCAGATGTTTGCGCGCCACGCGCAGCCCCAAATCGCGCCCGTAATGGCCAAGGATCATCTCGTAATGGGTCAAAACCAAATCGGCCAGCGCATCCCCCGTGGGCGCGGCAGGCGCGGGGGCGCCGCCAAGCTGGGCGGCGATTTGCGCCAAGATCCAAGGCGCGCCTTGCGCCCCGCGCCCAATCATCACCCCATCGGCACCTGATTGGGCCAGCGCATCGGCGGCGCTGGTGGCATCCGTGATATCGCCATTGGCAATCACCGGGATCGAGACCGCCGCCTTGACCGCCGCAATCGCCGCCCAATTGGCGCGGCCTTTGTAAAACTGTTGGCGCGTGCGCCCATGCACGGCAATCATGGCAAGCCCCGCCCCTTGCGCGCGGCGGGCCAAATCGGGCGCGCTCAGGCTGCTCTCGTCCCAGCCCAGCCGCATTTTCACCGTCACGGGCACAGGCGCTGCATTGGCCACCGCGTCAAAAATCGCCAAAGCCAGGTCAGGCTCGCGCATCAGCGCACTGCCGCAGGCCCCATGACCGCCCGTTTGCGTCACCCGCTTGGCCGGGCATCCCATGTTGATGTCGATGATCTGCGCGCCGCAATCGGCGACATAGCGCGCCGCCTCGCCCATCCAATAAGGATCGCGCCCCACCAATTGCACCGAGGTTGCGGCCTCGTTCAGCCCCAAATCGGCCCGCGCCCGCGCCAAAGCGCCGCCTTGCATCACTTCTTGGCTGGCCACCATTTCCGACACCACCAGCCCTGCCCCAAAACCCGCCACCATACGGCGAAAGGGCAGATCGGTGATTCCCGCCATTGGTGCCAGAATCACTGGCGAGTTCAGCGAGATATGGGCGATTTGCGGCGACATTTGGATCATGGTCTTTCTGGTTTAAGGTGGTTTTGCGCCGTTGCGCCCCAGAGCGCAAGCTTTTGCACACCCGCAACTGCCCGAAAAACGTGCATTGCCTAAAAAAGGGGCAATATCGCGGGCAATTGCCGCCCCGCCAAGCGCCTGCTATGCAAAGTCAGGAGGCGAAGGCATGAAAACAGCCGTCATCATCACCGCCGCAGGGCGCGGCACGCGCGCGGGGGGCGATCTGCCCAAGCAATGGCAAATGCTGGCGGGGCAACCCGTATTGGCGCATAGCTTGGCCGCTTTTGCCGGCTTTGATACCGTCCTTACGGTGCATCCCGATGATTTGGAACGTGCCAAATCGCTATTTTCTGGGCAAATTGTGGTTGGCGGGGTCGATCGCGCGGGGTCGGTGCGCGCGGGGCTGCGCGCGCTGGCAGGGCGCGGCTATACCCATGTGTTGATCCATGACGGCGCGCGCCCGCTGGTCAGCGCGGGGCTGATCGCGCGGGTGCAAGACGCGCTACGCCGCGCGGGGGCGGCGGCCCCTGCCCTTGCCGTCACCGATGCCCTATGGCGCGGGGAAGATGGCCATGTGATGTCCAGCGCCGACCGCCAAGGGCTATTTCGCGCGCAAACACCGCAAGGCTTTGATTTTGAATTGATCTTGGCGGCCCATCTGGCCCATTCTGGCCCAGCCGCCGATGATGTCGAAGTGGCCCGCGCGGCGGGACTTCCCGTGGCAATTGTCGCGGGGGATGAGGATAACATCAAACTGACCTTTGCCGCAGATTTCCCGCGCGCCGAGGCGATCATGGCAAGACAGCAAAACAAAGGCCAAAGCATGGATATTCGGACGGGAAATGGCTTTGACGTGCATGCTTTTTGCGCGGGCGATCATCTGTGGCTGTGCGGGGTCAAGATTGCCCATGAGCGCGGGCTTTTGGGCCATTCCGATGCCGATGTGGGGATGCACGCCCTGACCGATGCCCTTCATGGCGCTTTGGCCGATGGGGATATTGGCCAGCATTTTCCGCCTTCGGATCCGCAATGGAAAGGCGCGGCAAGCCATATTTTCCTGCGTCACGCCATCGGCTTGGCCCGCGCACGCGGCTATGAATTGGCCAATTGCGATGTGACCTTGATCTGCGAGCGCCCCAAAATCGGCCCCCATGCGGCGGCGATGCGCGCGGCTTTGGCGCAAATTATGGCGGTGGATGTGGCGCTTGTATCTGTGAAAGCGACCACGTCAGAACGGCTGGGTTTTACGGGGCGCGAAGAGGGGATTGCCGCCCTTGCCAGCGCCTGTTTGGTGGCCAAATGAGCCGCGCAACAACAAGCCGCGCGCTGGCCACGGTTTTTGGGCTGGGCTATCTGCGCCCCGCCTCTGGCACTTGGGCCTCGGCGGCGGCTGTGGTGGCGGGGGTGGTGATTGACCGCTATGCGGGCTTTCCCGTGCTGTTGGCGGCCACCATCGCCGTGGCGGCTCTGGGCTATTGGGCGGTTGACCGCGCCCTTGACGGCGATAGCAGCGCCGATCCTGCGGAATTCGTGATCGACGAAGTGGCGGGCCAGT
>CAXNIF010000139.1:0-5465 GCA_964202345.1 Cypionkella sp. | reverse complement strand
TGGCGCTTTGGCCGCTGCCCTGATTTTTTTGCCTATGCAGCCCGCCATGGCGCAGGATTTTTCCTTTGAACGTGTGGTGGTGCAAGGCAATGCCAATGTCGATGCGGCATCGATTTTGAAATTTGCCCAAATCCAACAAGGGGCTGGCTTAACGGCGGCGCAATTGAATGATGCGCTGCAACGCGTTTCAGGATCTGGCCTATTTGAAAAGGTCGAATTTGTGCCTGAAGGCGGCACGTTGACCATTCGGGTCGTGGAATTGCCGATCATCAGCACTTTGGATTTTCAAGGCAATAAACGCCTCAAGGACGAGGAGCTGTCGTCTGTTATCTTGTCAAAATCACGCAATGTTTTTTCGGCCGCGACGGCAGAGGCCGATGCACTTGCCATTGCTGATTTGTACCGCGCGCGCGGCAGACTTGCGGCATCGGTCGAGCCTCGGATTATTCCGCGCGGCAACGGGCGTTTGGACTTGGTTTTTGAGATTTCCGAAGGCCGTGTGATTGAAAACGAAAGCATAGATTTCGTCGGGAACCGTGTCTTCTCTGACCGTCGTTTGCGGCAGGTTTTGCAAACCAAACAGGCAGGTTTGTTTCGCCAATTGATCCGCAGGGATACGTTCAACGCGGAACAGCTAGAGCTTGATAAACAATTGCTCATCGAATTTTACCGTGCCCGTGGATATGCTGATGCCCAAGTGGTGGATGCCACTGCGGATCTTTCGCGGGAAAGAGATGCCACATTCATCGTGTTTACGCTGCGCGAGGGGCCGCGTTATTCCTTTGGCAATGTGACGGTATCTTCAGAAGTGGCAGAGGTTAGCCCAGATGACTATGCCGCGGCGATCCGTCTTGAAACGGGTGATGTTTATGACCCGTCCAAAGTGCAAGGCACTATTCAACGTTTAGAGCAAGTGGCGACGCGCAACGGTCTGAACTTTATCAAGATAGACCAACGCATCACCCGCAACGCGCAATCCCAGACAATTGATGTCGAATTTGTCATCATGCGGGGTGAGAGGTTATTCGTTGAACGCATTGATATTGAAGGAAATACCACTACTTTAGATCAGGTTGTGCGCCGTCAATTTGACACTGCCGAAGGGGATGCCTTTAACCCGGCAGATGTCCGGCGCTCGGCAGAAAAAATCCGTGGACTTGGGTTTTTCTCGACATCGGCCGTGCAGGCATCGCCCGGCTCAAGCGCTGACAAAGTCGTTGTGAATGTCGATGTTGCAGAAGCGCCGACAGGTTCGCTGTCTTTTGGTCTCACTTATGGAACCAACAGCGGCGCTGGCATTCTGCTTGGCTTTGCTGAAACCAATCTACTTGGCCGCGGGCAGGCGCTGAATGTCAATGTTTCAACGACAAAAGACACAAAGGAGTTCACCTTTGCGTTTACGGAACCTGCAGTTCTGGGCCGTAATTTGAAGTTCAAGCTGAATAGTCAGTATAAGGGAACAGAACAGGCTTCGGCCAGTTATGATACCCAGATTGCCACAATTAGCCCTGCGCTTGATTTTCCGCTGGGCGAAATGGCGCGGCTCGAACTGCGCTATCGCGGCGCGCGTGAAGAGGTTGTCAACAATGGCTCTGGATCCAGCGTGATTGTGGCAGAGGCGGCGCGTGGCGCAGAATATCTATCGGCGCTTGGGTATACGCTGAATTATGATACGCGGAAAAAATTGGATGCGAATGGCGGTGTTTTGCTGCGCTTTGGGCAGGATTTTGCGGGTATTGGCGGGGATGTTGATTATGTCTCAACCACGGCTTTGGCGGTTGCTGAAACCAAGGTTCTGAACGAAGAGGTGACCTTGCGCGCCGTGGCTGAAGGTGGAGCGATCACGTCGCTTAATGGGTATCAATCCCGCGTTACCGATCGTTTCTTTGGCGGCGGCAGTTTCCGTGGTTTCGAACGAAATGGCGTCGGCCCGCGCGATGGGGTGGATGCTTTGGGCGGCAATATGTTTGCCTCGCTGCGTTTCGAAGCCGAGTTTCCTTTGGGGCTGCCCGAAGAATACGGGATTACCGGCGCTGCATTTTTGGATGCAGGGTCGATCTGGGGCCTTGATAATCCGGGCTCGGCGCAGGGTGTTGATGCATCTTTGCGCGCGGCAGGGGGGCTGGCCATTTTGTGGACAACGCCCATCGGCCCATTGCGGATGAATTTCTCGCGCCCCATCAAAAAGGAAAGTTTCGACTTGGATCAATCCTTTGAATTGACGATTGCCACACAGTTCTAGCTATGATCAGGCGCTGTATCATGTCAATTTGGCAGATCGCCGCCCAGACGGCTGTATGCCTGTTGTTGATTTATCCCAGCTTTGCTGCGGCACAAGACGCCGGGGCAAAGCTGGGACCCTCTTTGATCTTATCCTTGGATCAAGATGCCCTCTTTGCCAAAAGCAAATATGGTCAGTTATTGCGGGCGCAATTGTCGGCCGAAGCCGCCGAGGTAGAGGCTGAAAGCCGCCGTTTGGATGCTGAATTAGCGGCGGAGGAGCGGTCCTTAACCCAGAAAAGGGCACAAATGACCCCCGAATCATTTGCCCCATTGGCCGCCGCATTTGACGAGAAAGTGCAGCGATTGCGGGCCGAGCGTGAGGCCGCCGCCGCCGATCTGCGCGCCCGTGAAACCGCTGGGCGTCAAGTGTTTTTCGAAACAGCGGCGCAGGTGATTGGCGATTTTATGGTCGAGCGAGGGGCCGTTGTGATTATCAACAAGGACGCGATTATCGTCTCGCTTAGCAGTTTGGATGTGACCGATGCGGTGATTGCAAGGCTGGATGCCGCATTGGAAATTGGCGCAGCACCCGCGCCTTAGGCCAGCAGTTGACCTTGAAACAGGCAGCCATCATTGCTACAGACCAAAGAAAGCCAAAAATAAGACCCAAATTTGGCGCAAGGAGAGGTCATGACGACACAAGCCCCATCCCCAGATCATTCACCTCTTTCGGCTGATCTTGCCTTGATCCAGCGGATCATTCCCCATCGTTACCCTTTCCTGCTGGTGGATAAGGTGCGCGATATAATCGTGAATGATCGCTGTGTGGGTATCAAAAACGTCACCTTTAATGAGCCGCAATTTCAGGGCCATTTTCCCAATATGCCAATTTTTCCGGGCGTGATGATCGTGGAAGCCATGGCGCAAACTTCGGGAATTTTGGTGGGTCTTTCGATGGACCTCGTCGATAAAAATGCCACAGTCTTTTTCATGGGCGTCGATAAGGTTAAGTTCCGCCGAAAAGTGGTGCCAGGTGATGTGATGGAATTACATGTGCGGGCGCTGCGGGGCGGCGGGCGTGTTTGGAAATTTGAAGGGCGTGCCATGGTCGATGGTGAATTGGCCTGCGAGGCTGAGTTTATGGCCATGTTCGATGTGCCAAAAGCATGATGGTCGCAAGTGATGCAAAGATACACCCCTCGGCGATAGTTGAGGCGGGGGCGCAGATTGGACCGGGCTGCGATATTGGCCCATTTTGTCTTATTGGCCCCGAAGTGCGATTGGGCGCGCGCGTGGTTGTGAAGTCACATGCGGTGGTCACGGGCTGGACAGATATTGGCGATGATACAACCCTGTTTCCCTTTGCCTGCGTGGGTGAAGTGCCGCAAGATTTGAAATTCAAAGGCGAGAGGACACGGCTGATCGTAGGTGCGCGTTGCCGTATTCGTGAAGGGGCCACCTTAAATACCGGCACCGACGGCGGCGGCGGCGTCACCCGTGTGGGCGATGATTGCCTTATTATGACGGGTGCGCATGTTGGACATGACGCGCAGTTGGGTAGCCGGATTGTTCTGGCCAATCAAGTGGCGATTGCAGGCCATTGCATCATCGGGGACGATGTCGTGATTGGAGGATTGTCGGGCATCCATCAATTTGTGCGCATTGGCCAAGGGGCGATGATTGGCGCGCTGACAATGGTGACCAATGATGTGATTCCCTTTGGTCTTGTTCAAGGGCCGCGCGGCGCGTTAGAGGGGCTAAATCTGATCGGGCTCAAGCGGTGCGGTCTGGATCGGGCCGAGATTTCTGCCCTGCGCGCCGCCTATAGCGCCTTGGCACGCGAGGAAGGCAGTCTTGCCGCGCGCGCCCAAGTTTTGGCCGATAGCTCGCCTTCCGCCCATGTGCGCGAAATCGTTGATTTCATTCTATCGCAAAGCGATAGATCGTTTTTGCCGCCAAAATGACAAAGCTGGCGCTGATCGTGGGACAAGGCGGATTGCCCGCCGCGATGGTATCGGCGCTGCCCCAGCGCCCTTTGATCTGCGCGCTGGATGGATTTTCTCCCGAAGATATCGCGGTGGATATCACATTTCGGCTAGAGCGTTTGGCGCTTTTGTTGCGCGAATTAGACGCGCGCGGCATCACAGATATCGGCTTTGCGGGGGCTGTGCGCCGCCCGCGCCTTGACCCCAGCCTATTTGATCCAGCCACTGCGCAAATGGTGCCACGCATTTTGGCGGCCATGGGGCAGGGGGATGATGGGGCGCTGCGCGCTGTGATTGCCATTTTTGAAGAGGCGGGCTTTTTGGTGCAAGGGGTGGCACAGATGGCCCCCTCTTTAATTCCAGAGGCGGGGCTTTATGCGGGCGAGATAACGGCCGATCTGCCGCGCGATGTCCAACGTGCGCAAGACATTATCGCAGCGCTTGGCAGTGTCGATGTGGGGCAGGGCTGCGTTGTGGCGCAAGGTCAATGCTTGGCCGTCGAAGTGCTGACGGGCACAGATGCGATGCTATCGGGACTGGCGGCTTTGGGCGATTTGCGCCCCGATCCTGCGCGCGGACGCGGGGTATTTTTCAAGGCCGCGAAAGCTGATCAAGATCGCCGTATTGATTTGCCAACACTCGGGCCGAAAACGGTTCAGCTTGCCGCGCATGCGGGTCTGGGCGCGATTGTCTGGCGCGGCGGGGATGTGATTTGCCTTGATCTGCCCGCGATGATTTCAATCGCAAATGATTCCGGCATAACGCTATGGGCGCGTTAAGGCTTTTCATCATTGCGGGCGAGCCGTCGGGCGATAAACTTGGCGCGGCATTGATGACGGCTTTGCGCAGCCTTGCGCCCCAAGTCCAGTTTGAAGGCGTGGGCGGCCCCTTGATGCAGGCACAAGGCTTGCGCAGTCTTTTTCCGATGGACGAATTGTCGGTGATGGGCATTGTTGAAGTTCTGCCCAAATACCGCGCTTTGAAACGGCGTATCGCCCAAACGGGCGCTGCGATACTTGACGCGGTGCCAGATGCCGTGATCACCATTGATAGCCCCGATTTTTGCCTTCGCGTGGCCGGTATTGTGAAATCTGCCAAGCCAGACATGCGCATTATTCACTATGTTGCCCCCTCTGTTTGGGCATGGCGGCCCAAAAGGGCGGTGAAAATGGCGCGGGTGATTGACCATGTGCTGGCGCTGTTGCCTTTTGAGCCGCCATTCATGCAATCGGCGGGGATGAGTTGTGATTTTGTGGG
>CAXNIF010000138.1:0-5492 GCA_964202345.1 Cypionkella sp. | reverse complement strand
TATTCACCGCCTGTCCTTGCGCTATCACATCACCCGCAAGACGGGGGGGCTGTCGCGCATCATCGAGCGCGGGGTCCAGGGTGTTGATTTTCTGCTGCGATTCTTGTTGTTCTCGATTGGGCCGCTGACGCTAGAGCTGGCCTTGGTGTCGTTGTTTTTTGCGCTGTATTTCGGCTGGGCCTATGCGTTGGTCGTGGTCTTGACCATTTATCTTTATGTCACCTACACGTTCAAAATCACCGAATGGCGGGTCAAGATCCGCCGCCAGATGAACGATCAAGATTCCGATGCCAACCAAAAGGCCATCGACAGCCTGCTGAATTTTGAAACCGTGAAATATTTCAACGCCGAATCCCGTGAGGCGCAGCGCTATGACGGGGCCATGGCCGCCTATGAGGGGCTTGCCGTCAAGACGGGCTATTCGCTGTCGCTGCTGAATGCGGGGCAATCCTTTATCATCACCTCGGGTCTGGTGGCAGTGATGGTGATGTCGGCCATGGGCGTGCAAGCGGGCAGGTTGACCGTGGGCGATTTTGTGATGGTCAACGCCTATATGATTCAAATCACCATGCCGCTGGGGTTTTTGGGCACGGTCTACCGCGAGATCAGGCAAGCTTTGGTCGATATGGGCGAGATGTTTGGCCTTTTGTCGCAGCCCGCCGAAGTGGTGGATGCCCCCAATGCCAAGCCCTTGCGCGTCAGCGGCGGCGAGGTGCAATTTGACAATGTGCATTTCTCTTATGACCCCGAGCGCGCGATTCTCAAGGGGTTATCCTTCACGCTGCGCCCGGGCCAGCGGGTGGCTTTTGTCGGCCCTTCGGGGGCGGGTAAGTCCACCATCGCGCGGCTGTTGTTTCGCTTTTATGATGTCACGGGGGGCGCGGTGCGCATTGACGGGCAAGATTTGCGCGATGTCACGCAAACCAGCCTGCACGCGATGATTGGGATTGTGCCGCAAGATACGGTGCTGTTTAACGATACGATCTATTACAACATCGCCTATGGTAACCCCGATGCGACAAGGGCCGAGGTCGAAGCCGCCGCCCGCGCTGCCCGCATTCATGATTTTATCGCCAGTCTGCCGCAGGGCTATCAGACCACGGTGGGCGAGCGGGGGCTAAAACTCTCGGGCGGGGAAAAGCAGCGCGTGGGCATTGCGCGCACGCTTTTGAAAAACCCGCCGATTTTGGTGTTGGACGAGGCGACATCGGCGCTGGACACCCAGACCGAGCAAGATATTCAGGTATCTTTGCGTGAAATGGGGCAGGGGCGGTCGGTGCTGATGATCGCGCATCGCTTGTCCACCATCGCCGATAGTGATGTGATCTTTGTGCTCGAGGGGGGGCGTATCTCTGAATCGGGCACGCATGACGCGCTTTTGGCACAGGGCGGAAAATATGCGGCCATGTGGGCGCGCCAATCGGCAGGCGAGGAGGATCATGGCCCCGATCTGGCCGCGCTTGGCTAACGCCTTTTGCCCATTTTGCGGCTATTTGGGCAGGTGGCCCCCACCAAAAGGCGGGTCGGGGCTTGGCAAAGCAGATGGCCAAGGATAGACAGGGCCAAATGGTCTTGCCGCCATATAGATCAGGATAAACCATGAGCAATCCCGACAGTTTCATTGACGAAGTGACCGACGAGCTGCGCCGCGACCGCCTATTTGCCGCTTTTCGCAAATATGGTTGGATCGGTGGGCTGTTGGTTGTGCTGATTGTGGGGGGCGCGGCCTGGCGCGAATATAGCATCGCGCAACATGACGCCCGCGCGCAGCAATTTGGCGATGCGCTGATTGATGCCCTTGATTTGGGCGAGGCGGCGCTGCGCGCCGATGCCTTGGCCGAGGTGCCAGCCTTGGCGGGTCAGGTGGCGCTCAAAACCTTGATCCAAAGCGCGGATCAATTGGCCGATCCGGCCGCAGCTATGGCGGCATTGGCCGCTTTGGAATCGGATGCAAGCCAGCCGCAACTCTATCGTGATTTGGCCAGCTTGCGGCGGGTGATGTTGGCGGGGGCTGACCTGCCTTTGCCCTACCGCCGCGCCGCTTTGAAGGCGATTGCCCCGCGCGCCTTTGGCCTGCTTGCGCGCGAACAATTGGCCTATTTGCTGATCGAAGAAGGGCAAAGCGAGGCGGCGATTGCGGCCCTGACCGCCCTATTAGAGGCGCAAAACGCGCCGTCAGGCTTGATTGCACGGGTATCGCAGGCCATTGTGGCCTTGGGCGGTGAATTGCCCGAAAGAAGCGCGGGCTAAGCCAGCGCGCCGTGCGCGCGGATCGGGCGCGAAACTGGGCGCGCAACTGGGCCCGCACCTATGGGCCAGCACAAAGGAGTGGGCGATGAGCAAGCGATTTGGCAACACAGCGGATGGGGCGCGGCTTGGGCCGTTGGTCGCAGGGCTGGTGATGGTGGCGCTATTGGCCGCTTGCGAGCGCGAAGTGGTGCTAGAGGGGCCGCGCTTTTCGGTGCGCACCCCGCTGGCGCAAACCCTGACAGATGAGGGACAGCCTGCCGCCCCTGTGGCGGCGGTCTTGCCCAGCCAAGTGCTGGCCCTTGCCACGCCCAGCGCGGCCAATCTTGCCCAATGGAGCCATCGTGCGGGCACCGCGCGACATAGCCTGCCGCATGGCACGTTATCGGCATCGCCCCAGCGGGTGTTTAGCGTCAAAATTGGTCAGGGCAATTCGCGCACAGGGCGCATTGCTGCGGCACCGGTGGCCGCCGATGGGCGCATTTTTGCGATGGATATGGGGCGCAGTGTGTCGGCTGTTTCGCTGGCCGGTGCGGTGCTTTGGACGGCAGATATCTCGGCCCCGTTTGACCCAATGGCCGAAGTGTCGGGTGGGGGGCTGGCTGTTGTGGCAGGCCGGCTATTTGTCACAACGGGCGCAGGGGAAGTGCTGGCTTTGGCCGCAGAATCTGGCGCTGTGCAATGGCGTCAACGTTTGGGAAGCGCCCTGTCTGGCCCGCCAACTGTCGAGGGGGGGCGCGTCTATGTGATGGGGCGCAACGGCGCGGCTTCGGCCTTGGATGTGACATCGGGACGTATCTTGTGGCAATTGGACGGCCCGCCGCGCAAGGGCGGCATGTTGGGCGCGGGGGCAATTGCCAGCGATGGCGCGCAGATCTATCTGCCCTATGCGGGCGGCCAAATGACCGCCGTTGCCCCGCAAGGCGACGTCATTTGGGCCGCAGGGGTGGCAGGGCAGCGCTTGGGGCGCGCCTATGCGGGCTTTGGCGATGTCACGGGCGATCCTGTCATCGCGGGGAATGTGGTCTATGTCGGCTCGGCGGCGGGAAAGACAGCGGCGCTATCGGCGCAGACGGGTATGCGGATTTGGACAGCCGATGAGGGCGCGCTGAATGCGCCTTTGGTGGTGGGCGGATCGGTGTTTGTGGTCAATGATGAGGCGCGGCTTGTGCGGCTAAATGCGCGCACAGGCGCGGTCATTTGGGCGCAGGCCATGCCCTATTTCAATAATATCAAGCCCGCCCGTTACAAGGGTATAACCGCCCATTACGGCCCCGTTTTGGCGGGGGGGCGGCTGGTCGTGGCTTCGGGCGATGGCAGTTTGCGCCTGTTCGATCCGGCTTCGGGCGCGATTGTGGGTCAGGCCGAGATTCCTTCGGGTGCGGCCTCTGCCTCGGCGCTGGTGGGGGGGATGTTGCTGGTGATGGGACGGGACGGGCAACTTCACGCTTTCCGTTAGCGCGCGCTTGGTATAGGCAGCGCGCTTGCAATAGGAATCGCACATGAGTTTTACCCTCGCCATCGTTGGTCGCCCCAATGTCGGAAAATCGACGCTCTTTAACCGATTGGTCGGGCGCAAATTGGCGCTGGTCGATGACCAACCCGGGGTCACGCGCGATCTGCGCGAAGGCGATGCCAAGCTGATTGATCTGCGCTTTACCGTCATTGACACGGCGGGCCTAGAGGATGTGACCGATGACAGCCTGCAAGGGCGCATGCGCCGCCTGACCGAACGCGCGGTGGATATGGCCGATATCTGCCTGTTTTTGGTGGATGGGCGCACGGGGATCACCGCCACCGATGAGGTCTTTGCCGATATTTTGCGCAAAAAAGGCGCGCGGGTGATTTTGGGCGTCAATAAGGCCGAAGGTAAGGCAGGGGATGCGGGCGCGATCGAAGCTTGGAGCCTTGGGCTGGGCGAGCCGATCCGCCTTTCGGCCGAGCATGGCGAGGGCATGGATGATCTTTACGCCGCGCTCTTGCCCCTAGAGGGCGAGTTCAAAGAACGCGAAGAAGAAAACGCCCCCGAAGTGGATTTGGATATCTCGGACGAAGATTCCGAGCGTGAAGAAGACATCGAAGCCTTTCGCCCAACGGCGAAAAAACCGTTGCAAATCGCGGTGATTGGGCGGCCCAATGCGGGGAAATCCACGCTGATTAACAAGATTTTAGGCTTTGACCGATTGCTTACGGGGCCAGAGGCGGGCATCACCCGCGACGCCATTTCGGTGCGCGCCGATTGGATGGGAACGCCCATCAAGATTTTTGACACGGCGGGTATGCGCAAAAAGGCGCGGATCAACGAAAAGCTGGAAAAACTTTCAGTGTCCGATGGGATTCGCGCCGTGCGCTTTGCCGAAGTGGTGGTGGTGCTGCTGGATGTTGAGATTCCCTTTGAAGTGCAAGATTTGCGCATTGCCGATTTCGCCGAAACCGAAGGCCGCGCCGTGGTGGTGGCGGTGAATAAATGGGATCTCGAGGGCGAAAAGCAGGAAAAACTGGCCGAGCTGAAGGAAATGTTCGACCGCCTATTGCCGCAACTGCGCGGCGCGCCGCTGATTACCGTGTCGGGAAAAACAGGGCGCGGGCTGGATCGTTTGCACGATGCTATTGTCAAGGCGCATGAGGTCTGGAACCGCCGTGTGCCGACCAATCGGCTGAATACGTGGCTGGGGGCCATGGTGGAAAGCCACCCGCCGCCCGCCCCGCAAGGGCGGCGCATCAAGCTGCGCTATATGACGCAGGTCAAACAGCGCCCGCCGGGGTTTATTGTCATGTGCTCGCACCCTGACGAGATGGCCGACAGCTACAAACGCTATCTTGTCAACGGGCTGCGCCAGCATTTCGATTTGCCAGGCACGCCCATTCGCCTGACCTTTCGCGGGCAGGGCGATAAAAACCCGTTCAAGAATCCCAAATTCCACACCCCTTCGCGCCTGCGCAAGCATATGGAGGGGGGCTGGTCTAAGGACTAGGTCATCTGCCGCTGCGCCAAGATCCATGGCACAGATCGCGGCAGCGGCGCACTATATGCCCTGCGCCGTTATTCCAGCTCTCCTTGCGCCGACAGACGCGCCTTGCCGCCCAGATAGGGGCGCAGGGCTGCGGGCAAAATGACCGAGCCATCCTCTTGCTGGCCATTTTCCAAAACCGCAATCAAACAGCGCCCCACGGCAAGGCCAGACCCGTTCAGCGTGGCCACAAATTCGGGCTTGCTGGGCGTTTTGACGCGCGCGTTCATGCGG
>CAXNIF010000137.1:0-5499 GCA_964202345.1 Cypionkella sp. | reverse complement strand
GAAAAGGCTAAGTTAAAGGGCTTTTAGATTTGTTGCGGACTGCTTGCCGTTGCGGCCCGTTTCCATTTCATACGAAATCTTTTGATTTTCGTTCAGCCCGCGCATCCCCGCCGCTTGGACAGCCGAGATATGCACGAACACATCCGCCCCGCCTTCGTCTGGGGCGATGAACCCATAGCCTTTAGTCTGATTAAACCACTTGACGGTGCCAGTTGGCATGCCGCTTCTCCTATCTTGGCCCCAAATGCGAGATTGCTTTGGGCAGTTTGGGGATTCTTCCCAAGCCGATAGTGCCAAAGCTGCGGGTAAAATCAAGTCAGAGTTGTCTTTTTGCCCGTTCTTGCGTGAAAAATGCTGCAAGAACGGGCTTGTTTGGGTTTTGGGCCCTGACCCTAGGCGCTAAAGCAGGTTGAGCGGCACCTTTAGATAACGTTTGCCGCTGTCGTCGGGGGTGGGCAATTCGCCCCCTTTCATATTCACTTGCAGCGAAGGGATAATCAGCTTTGGCATGGCCAGCGTCGCATCGCGCGCTTCGCGGGTTTTGACAAATTCATCTTCGCTGATCCCGTCTTTGACATGGATATTATGGGTGCGCTGTTCGCCGACGGTGGTTTCCCAGCGAATATCGCGGCCATTTGGGCCGTAATCATGGCACATGAACAGGCGCATATCATCGGGCATCGACAAAACCCGCTTGATCGAGCGATACAGCGTGCGCGCATCGCCGCCTGGAAAATCAGCACGGGCCGAACCGCCATCTGGCATGAACAGCGTATCGCCCACAAAGGCCGCATCCCCCACAACATGCGTCATACAGGCCGGTGTATGGCCAGGGGTGTGAAGGGTGAAAACCTTGAGATTGCCGATGGTATAGCTGTCGCCATCTTCAAAAAGGCGGTCAAACTGGCTGCCGTCGCGCTGAAACTCGGTGCCTTCATTAAAGACCTTGCCAAAAGTATCTTGCACGACTGTGATATTGGACCCAATGCCGATTTTGCCGCCCAGTTTTGATTGCAAATAAGGCGCGCCCGAAAGGTGGTCGGCATGGACATGCGTTTCAATCAGCCATTCCACCGTAAGGTTGTTTTTGTGGACGTAATCGATGATTTGATCGGCAGAATCATAGGTGATCCGCCCCGCCGCGTAATCGATATCCATCACGCTATCCATAATGGCACAAGCCGAAGAATCGGGGTCACGCACCACATAGGATACGGTATTGGTGGCTGCGTCAAAAAAAGCTGCGACTTGCGGCTTGACGGACATATCAATGGGATGTGGAAGGGTCATGCTGGCCTCGTGAATGTTTCTGCGACGAGATATATTCTAATAACTAGATATGTCAAGAAATTGCCAGAAAATTTCCACCAAACCTGTCAAATTGCCGCGGAATGTTGGGCTTTTGACATGTCATAGGCATCCAAAGACCGTGCAATCAACCGCGTTAATGGGGCGGCATTTGCCGCGATTTTTAAGCCATCCCCATCCAATGTGGTCACGCTTTCAAAGGCCTGATGTGTTTGAAGCAAGAGTGCATCCATTGCGGCAGGGCGATAGCCCAAACGCTGTGCGATTCGGTCGCGATCAATGCGAAATTCGCACATAAGCTGCTCAATCATCGCCCCGCGCAGCAGGTCACTGGCGCTAAAGCGGTGGCCGCGATGAGTGGCAAAGCGATGCTGGGCAATGGATTTTGCATAATCGGCCGTGCGCGCGGCGTTTTGCGCATAGCCTTGCGGAAAACGTGAAATGGACGAGGCGCCAAGCCCTATCAGCACTTGGGCGGAATCGTCGGTATAGCCTTGAAAATTGCGGTGCAACTGACCCGTGGCGGCTGCCCGCGCCAATCCATCACTTGCCTTGGCGAAATGGTCGATCCCAATGGGCAAAAACGCTGCGGCCATCAATTGGCTTGCCGCCATGTCAAACAGGCGCAGCCGCTCTTGGGGTGTGGGCATCGCGTCCGAGGGGATCATCTGCTGGCGGCGGCTCATCCATGGCACATGGGCATAGCCATAAAGCGCAACGCGGCTGGGCGCGAGTGCAATAAGCTGCATCACCGATTCTGCCATGCGCAATTGCGTTTGGTGCGGCAAGCCGAATAAAATATCGACATTCAGCGCGCTGACCCCCACATCGCGGATCATTTCCGCCACTTGGCGCGTCAGGTAAAAGGGTTGGCTTCGGCCAATGGCGGCCTGCACTTCGGGATCGAAATCTTGCACGCCAATCGAGGCGCGGTTCATGCCCAAAGATGCCAGCATATCAAGGCGGGCTTTGTCAATTTCGTTGGGGTCGATTTCAACGGAAAACTCGCCCCCCTGTGCCAGCGGCGTCACCGCAAAGATCGCCTGTGCGATTGCTTTCATCATTTTGGGCGGCATCAAAGTGGGGGTTCCGCCGCCCCAATGCAGCCGCGAGAGCGAAACGCCTTGGGGCAATGCCTCTTGTAGCATCCGAATTTCGGCCAGCAGCGTCTGGGCATAGGCCTCTACTGGCGCTTGCGACGTTGTGCCTTGGGTGCGGCAGGCGCAAAACCAACAGAGGCGGCGGCAAAATGGCACATGCAGATACAGCGAAATCTCGCTGCCAGGTTTGATCGCGCGCAGCCAAGTGGCAAAATCATGGGCCGTGACATCGGCGCCAAAATGGGGCGCTGTCGGATAAGAGGTGTAGCGCGGAACCCGCGCGTCAAATAGGCCAAATTCGGTGAGTTGCGAAATATGTGTCATAGGTCTAGACTTGCCCAAAGTCGTAAGCCCCGCATTGATTCAGATCAATCATGAAAGGCCCTTCGTCGTGTTGCACCAAAATTTGTCCTCCCATGTAAGCTGCGGCGAATGCAAAATTCGCCACCGTGCCGTGTGCTCGCGCTGCGACACGGATGAGTTGACATCGCTTGAGGCGGTTAAATTCTACCGCAGTTTTCCAGCGGGCACGCCTGTGGTCTGGTCGGGCGAGACCATGGATTTCGTGGCTTCGGTCGTGACGGGCATTGCCACTTTGACTCAGACCATGGAAGATGGCCGCCGCCAGATGGTCGGACTATTGCTGCCGTCAGATTTTGTTGGCCGCCCTGGGCGCAATCAAGCCGCCTATGATGTGACAGCCGCGACGGATTTGGTCATGTGCTGCTTTCGCAAGAAACCTTTTGAAGCATTGATGCTCAGAACGCCGCATTTGGCGCAGCGGCTTTTGGAAATGACTTTGGACGAATTGGATGCGGCGCGCGAATGGATGCTTCTTTTGGGGCGCAAAACCGCGCGGGAAAAAATCGCAAGTTTTCTGTGCATTTTGGCGCGGCGTGAGGCGGCGCTGCAACCCCAAAAGGTGGCAGGGCCCATGCATGTGGATTTGCCCCTGACACGCGAAGAAATGGCAGATTATTTGGGCTTGACCATCGAAACGGTCAGCCGCCAAATTTCGGGGTTGCGCCGCGACGGCGTGATCGAATTGGTCGGCAAACGGGGCATTTCCATCCCCGATTTTGACGCTTTGCAAGAAATTGCCGGCGATGACACCGATGGCGATGTGTTAAGCTAAGCTCAACCCCCCATGTCAAAGCGGCCCAGTTGCCTTGCCCATCTGCGGCAAGGGCGCTGCAGCTTTGCACGCCCCAGCGCAGCGTGAAACGTGATGGCCAAGCTTGATTTGGCGCGGGCGGGGATGACCGGAATAATGGCGCGGCGATGATTTTCCACGCGCAAGCGAAGACTTGACTCAGATCAAGGCGCTTTCGCGAAAACCCCCGCAAAAGGAAGCTGTCGCATTGTCCTCACCGCGCCATGCGCGGCGGGGGCATGTCCAGAGATAGGGAAAAAACATGTGGGATTATATCAAGCTGCTGGTCTTGGGAATGGTCACCGTGCTTGCTGCCATTGGCGTGCAATACGGTTGGGACTTGCCCTATAAGGTCAACGCCGCCGTGGTCGCTTTGGCCGCAGCGGCGACATTTATATTCACGCTTCGGGGCATGGAAAGCCCAAAGCCAAGGATCGCCGCCGATGAATATATGGATGATGTGGTGCGCGCGGGCGTGATTGCCACGGCATTTTGGGGCATTGTCGGGTTTTTGGTTGGGGTGGTCATCGCCTTTCAATTGGCCTTTCCAGCGCTGAATATTGAATTGATGGGCATGCTTAACTTTGGTCGCTTGCGCCCGCTGCACACCTCGGCGGTTATCTTCGCCTTTGGCGGCAATGCGCTGATTATGTCGGCATTTTATGTTGTGCAGCGCACCTCTGGGGTGCGCCTTTGGGGCGGCAACTTGGCGTGGTTTGTGTTCTGGGGATGGCAGTTGATGGTTGTTTTGGCGGCCACCTCTTATCTGTTGGGCGGCACCCAAAGCAAAGAATACGCCGAGACAGTCTGGTATATTGATTGGTGGATTACCGTTATCTGGTTGGCGTTTTTGGCTGTCTTTATGGGCACGCTTTATCATCGCCGCGAGCCGCATATTTATGTGGCCAATTGGTTTTATCTGGCCTTTATCATCACCGTGGCGATGTTGCATGTTGTGAACAACCTTGCCGTGCCCGTCTCGCTGTTGACATCGCAATCCGTGCCCGTCTTTGCGGGCGTGCAAGATGCAATGACCCAGTGGTGGTATGGCCACAACGCGGTGGGCTTTTTCCTGACCGCAGGCTTTTTGGGCATGATGTATTACTTTGTGCCCAAGCAGGCGGAAAAGCCTGTATACAGTTATAAGCTGTCGATCATCCATTTCTGGGCGCTGATTTTCCTGTATATCTGGGCTGGGCCGCACCATTTGCACTATACCGCCCTGCCCGAATGGGCTTCGACGCTGGGCATGGTGTTCTCGATCATTTTGTGGATGCCCTCTTGGGGCGGCATGATTAACGGGTTGATGACGCTGTCTGGCGCATGGGACAAGCTGCGCACAGACCCGATTTTGCGCATGTTCGCGGTGGCCATTGGCTTTTACGGCATGTCTACCTTTGAAGGGCCGATGATGTCGATCAAGGCTGTCAACAGCCTGTCGCATTACACCGACTGGACAATCGGCCATGTGCATTCGGGCGCGCTGGGCTGGAATGGCATGATCACCTTTGCCACTTTGTATTTCCTAACACCGCGTTTGTGGAATCGGGCGGGAATGTATTCCCAGGCGCTGGTCTCGTGGCATTTCTGGCTCGCGACGATTGGGATCGTTCTTTACGCCGCCTCTATGTGGGTGACGGGGATCATGGAGGGTCTGATGTGGCGCGAAGTGGATGCCAATGGGTTCTTGGTCAATGCCTTTGCCGATACCGTTTCCGCAAAATTCCCCATGTATGTTGTGCGTGGGACGGGCGGGCTGATGTATCTGACGGGCGCATTGATCATGGCCTATAATCTGTGGATGACAGTGCGCGGGGTTCCAGCCAAATCAGCGGTGAACACCAATGCCGCCATTCCAGCACAATAAGGGGGCAAAGCAATGGCTTTTCTAGATAAACACAAAAAAATCGAGACACATGCAACCTTGCTGGGCGTGCT
>CAXNIF010000136.1:0-5509 GCA_964202345.1 Cypionkella sp. | reverse complement strand
CGAAACCTACAAGCCCGATTGACGCCAGCGCGAAAACGCCCCAGCGCCACGATGCCCGCATGGTCGCCGGCGGCCTTTTGTCAGCCGCCGCAATTAAAGCATCTTCGATCAGCTTGGGCAGGCGGGGGCCGAATCGGGCCATGATTTGCGCGGCTTGCGCCAAATCGCGCAGCAGCGCCAAAGGCCCCACGTTTTTCTTGACATAATCTTCGACCACGGGCCTTGCGACTTGCCAGATGTTGACATTGGGGTCCAAGCTGCGCGCGACGCCCTCGACCACGACCATGGTGCGCTGCAACAAAATCAGTTCGGTGCGGGTTTCCATGCCAAAGCGCTCGGTCACTTCGAACAGATGGCCCAAAAGCCGCGACATCGAAATGCGGGTGGCGTCCATGCCAAAAATCGGCTCGCCCACGGCCCGCAGCGCAAGGGCAAACTCGTCAATGTCGCGGTCTGCGGGAACATAGCCCGCTTCGAAATGCACCTCTGCGACGCGGCGATAGTTGCGGCCGATAAAGCCCATCAATATCTCGGCATAAACGCGCCTTGTATAGGCGTCGATCCGCCCCATGATCCCAAAATCCAGCGCGATGATGTCACCATTTTCAGCGACCTTTAGATTGCCTTGGTGCATGTCGCCGTGAAAAAGACCATCGCGCAGCGCATGGGATAAAAACAGATGCAGCACCCTTGCCCCCAAGGCCGCGCGATCAATGCCCAAGGCATCAATGGCGGCATTGTCGGCCATAGAAATCCCTTCAGCCCAAGCCAAAGTCATCACACGGCGGCCCGAATAATCCCACACCGGCAATGGCACAGCAAAGCCCGCATCCGCCTTGGTATTTTCGGCAAATTCACTGGCGGCTGCGCTTTCAAGGCGTAGGTCTAACTCGGCCATTACCACGCTTTCGAAATGGGCGATCACCTCGGTCGGGCGCAATCGGCGCGCAAAAGGGGCCAAAAGCTCAATCACCCGCGCGGTAAGGTAAAAGGCGTCGATATCGCGGCGAAAGGCCCGCTCGATCCCAGGGCGCAGCACTTTTACGGCCACATCAGCGCCGCTTGCGCGCAATGTGGCGCGGTGAACTTGCGCAATCGAAGCCGCTGCCACAGGTTCGGAAAAAGACTCAAAAATCGCCTCGACGGGTTGGCCCAATTCTGCCTGAATACTGGCGCGCGCCTCTTGCATCGAAAAGGGCGGCAATTTGTCTTGCAGGTATTTCAACTGCGCCGCCAATTCCTCGCCCACAATATCGGGTCTGGTAGATAGGATTTGGCCAAACTTGATATAGGCAGGCCCAAGGGCCGATAGGGCGCGGGTCAAGGGCGGCAAATCGGTGTCACCGCGCAGGCCCAAAATCTTGAACGGCCAGCCCAAAAGCCGCGCCGCCAGCCGCAATTGGGGCGGGGCGGCCATCGCGGCCAAAACAACATCCATCGCACCCGTGCGCTCAAAGGTGGCGCCGGTGCGGATCAATCGCCAAATATTATGCGGGCCGCGCACCTAAATTTTCCATCCAGAATGAAGAGCCGCAATTCCCATGCTAAGGTTGCGATAGCTGACCAAATCAAAGCCCGCACTGCGGATCATCGCAGCAAACGTCTCTTGATCGGGGAATTTTCGAATGGATTCGACCAAATATTGATAGCTCTCGCGGTCATTTGCCACGATTTGCCCCATCAAGGGAATCACATTAAAACTGTATCTATCATAGACCCATTGCGCCAAGTCGTTGGGGATTTGGCTAAACTCCAGCACCATAAGCCGCCCGCCTGGGCGCAGAACGCGGTTGGCCTCACGCAGCGCGTCCGGAATGCGGGTGACATTCCGAATGCCAAAGGAAATTGTGTAAACATCAAAGGAATTATCGGCAAAGGGCAGGGCCATTGCATCACCCACCACCCAAGACAGCCGATCTGCCATGGCCTCGGCATCGGCGCGGGCGCGCCCTGCGATCAGCATCGATTCGGTCATGTCCAAAACAGTGGCATTGCTTTGCCCCGCGCGCGCGAGAAAGCGAAAGGCCACATCACCCGTGCCGCCCGCCACATCCAGCAGGCTTTGCCCGGCGCGCGGGGCCAGCCAATCCATCATGGCATCTTTCCACAATCGGTGCATCCCGCCCGACATCAGATCATTCATTATATCGTATTTGCTGGCCACGCGGGTGAAAACCTCGTGCACCATGCTTGCCTTTTCGCCCTCGGGCACGGTTTGAAAGCCGAAATGTGTTGTCGAATTTTTGTTCATTTACTCTTGCCCACGGCTACGCTTACCCCCCTTATAGGCGCGATAGGCCCGCGCCTCAATGCGCCCAACTGTCCAAAGGTGATTATGCCCGAACTGCCCGAAGTGGAAACCGTGCGAATCGGACTTTTGCCCGCCATGGAAGGTCAGACCATCGCCCGCGCCGAACTGCGCCGCGAGGGTCTGCGTTGGCCCTTTCCGCCCCAAATGGCGCAACGCCTGACGGGTGCACAGGTGCTGCGGTTGCGGCGGCGGTCAAAGTATATTCTGGCCGATTTATCAACACAGGAAACCTTGCTGATCCATTTGGGCATGTCGGGGCGCATTTTGGTGTCGGGCCATGGGCTGGGCACCTTTGTTCACGACCATCCCGCCTTGCAAAAGCATGACCATGTCGTGCTGGATTTTCAGGGCGGCGCAAGGGTGACTTTCAATGATCCGCGCCGCTTTGGGGCGATGGATTTGTTGAAAACCGATCAGGCCGAGGCGCACCCGCTGTTGGCGGCGCTTGGGCCAGAGCCGCTGGGCAATGCCTTTGACGTCCCCTATTTAGCGCAGCGTTTGGCAGGGCGCAAAACGCCAATCAAATCGGCGCTATTGGATCAAAACGTCGTGGCAGGCTTGGGCAATATTTATGTCTGCGAAGTGCTGCACCGCGCTGGCATCGCCCCAACCCGTATGGCGGGAGATGTCCAAAATCCCGCAAATCTGATTCCCATCATCCGCGATGTTTTGACCGAGGCTATCGAGGCAGGCGGTTCTTCGCTGCGCGATTATCGGCAGGCGGATGGGGCGCTGGGTTATTTTCAACATCGCTTTGCGGTCTATGATCGCAGCGGTGCGCCTTGCCTAAGGCACGGATGTGGCGGGGAAATTTCCCGAATCGTGCAGTCGGGGCGATCCAGCTTTTTCTGTCCGCTCTGCCAGTCCTAAGCGCAAAGAAATTAGAAATTGGGTTGAACGCCGCGCCAAGACTGTTAGTTACGCCGCGACGAGATCAACAGGAGCCGCCGCCATGGCCTATGAAACGCTTATTGTCGAGATCAAGGATTACGCTGCGCTGATCACGCTGAACCGCCCCGATGCGATGAATGCGATCAACACCAAAATGATGCAGGAATTGGCCGAAGCGATGGGCGAGGCTGACGCAAATGATGCTGTGCGCTGCATTGTATTGACAGGGTCGGAAAAGGCATTTGCCGCAGGTGCCGATGTGCGTGAGATGTCAGAAAAAGGATTTGCAGAGGTCTTCTTTGACGATCTTTTTGGCCGCGAGACAGAATTAATTGCCCGCGTGCGCAAGCCCATTATCGCCGCTGTTGCAGGTTATTGCTTGGGCGGGGGCTGCGAATTGGCCTTGATGGCCGACTTCATCATCGCTGCCGATTCGGCCAAGTTTGGTCAGCCTGAAATCAACTTGGGCATTGTCGCGGGCATGGGCGGCACGCAGCGCCTCACGCGGGCGGTGGGCAAGGCCAAATCTATGGATATGAATTTGACGGGCCGCTTTATGGATGCTGCCGAGGCAGAGCGTGCGGGACTTGTCTCGCGCGTGGTTGCGGCGGGCAGTTTGCTAGAGGAATCGCTCAAGGCTGCCACACGGATTGCCGAAAAATCACAGCTTACGGCAATGGTCGTCAAAGAATCCGTCGGACGCGCGCAGGAAACCACGTTGCGCGAAGGGTTGTTGTTTGAACGCCGCATGTTCCACAGCCTTTTCGCCACCGAAGATCAAAAAGAAGGCATGAATGCCTTTTTGGAAAAGCGCCAGCCGCAGTTCAGGGATCGTTAGGCCCAGCAATATCTCATTTTGTCACCTAAATAAGCCGTCATTTAAGGTTTTCGCAGTTGACAGCCCTATTCGCCGCGCCTATAGCGCAGGCTTCAAGTTGACACTGACAGAACCGGAATTTTTCGCATGGCAAACACCGCCCAGTCCAAAAAACGCGCCCGTCAAGCCGTTGCGCGTCAAGACATCAACAAGGCGCGCCGTTCGCGTATCCGCACCTTCCTGCGCAAAGTGGAAGAGGCGTTGGCTTCGGGTCAGCAACCCGCCGCTGCTGAAGCGCTGAAGAACGCCCAGCCAGAGATGGCGCGCGGCGTCACCAAAGGCGTGTTGCACAAGAACACAGTGGCGCGCAAAATGTCGCGCCTTGCCGCCCGTGTGAAGGCGCTTGGCGCCGCAGCATCGGCATAATTGCTTTCGATATTTCTAGATTGCGCGGCTGGAAACAGCCGCGCTTTTTGCGTTTGATCGGCAAGTTTTCGGTGCCGCCCAGCCCGCGTGATCTTTTTGCATGCCTGCGCAGATTCGCCACCATCAAAAGCCTGTCAACACCTAAGATCAGTTGCACTTGGCCAAGTGAAATTGCTAGTGTGCTTCAGGCGAGTCGCATCGCGCATATGGGGACGTGCTGGGGGTAGATACGAATCAATCAAAGTGGCTGCCAAAATCGCTGTGATTGAAAAATGTTATTTATCAAAAGCTTGTTGTGAAAATAGGTCGGCATAACGTGATCTATTTGCGGATCTTCGCCCATGTTTAGTTGGGCGAGGTCTGTGTTCGTTTTTCCTATGGCGCACAATCGCTCGGCCCATTGTGGGGCGGTTGTTGCGGTGAATTTGGGCCCTTTTGGGCAATAGATGTAAGAAAAAAGATGCGCAAAGCCGCATCGAAGATGGGGACGTAATAAGTATGCCTTCTGCGGTATGGCTGCATTCACGTGAGGCTTTGATCAAGCGAATCGGTCGCAACAACTATGTCAGTTGGATCGAACCGATGACCTTGGCAGAGTTGAAGGACGGTGTGGCAAGTTTTGTGGTGCCGACAAGTTTTTTTGGCGATTGGGTCAAACGTAATTTTGGCGATCAGATTCTAAATTTGTTGCAAGCTGAGGGCCAACCCGTGGCCCGGCTAGAGTTTGTTTTGTCGGCCAATGGCGCGCGCGGCATACCCGCAGCCCCCGTAACCAAGCGCGAATCGCGGGCACAATCTGCCCTGCCGGGTGCTGCCTTGGATGCGCGGTTCACTTTTGATAATTTTGTGGTCGGCAAGCCGAACGAATTGGCGCATGCTGCCGCGCGCCGCGTGGCAGAAGGCGGGCCAGTTAGCTTTAACCCGCTGTTTCTCTATGGCGGGGTCGGCTTGGGCAAAACCCATTTGATGCATGCGATCGCCCATGAGTTGCAAAGCCGCCAGCCGCAATTGCGCGTGCTGTATTTGTCGGCCGAACAGTTCATGTATCGCTTTGTGCAGGCCTT
>CAXNIF010000135.1:0-5511 GCA_964202345.1 Cypionkella sp. | reverse complement strand
GCCGATTCGATGCATACCGAGGTGTGCTCGATTTACCTGCTGCGCGATGCCGAAACGCTGGAACTTTGCGCGACCGAAGGGCTGAACAAAGCGGCTGTCCACCAAACGCGCATGAAAATGGGCGAGGGGCTGGTCGGGCGCGTGGGGCGCACGGGATTGCCTGTGAACACCGCCAATGCCCCGGCTGAATAAGGCTTTCGCTTTATGCCAGAGACGGGCGAAGAGATTTACAGCAGTTTTCTGGGCGTGCCGATTCAGCGCGTGGGGGAACGGCTGGGCGTTTTGGTGGTGCAATCCAAAGAGGCGCGCCAGTTTTCCGAAGACGAGGTGGACGCGCTGGAAGTCGTGGCCATGGTGCTGGCAGAGATGACGGAACTGGGGGCCTTTGCGGGCGCAGGGGCCGATATGCCAAAGCTGCACACGCGCGCGGTGATGTTTCGCGGCGGTTCGGGGCAGGAAGGCGCGGCAGAGGGCCGCGTTTGGCTGCACGAAGCGCGCGTTGTCGTCACCAATCCCGTGGCCGATGACCCTTTGTATGAGTTGGAACGCATCCGCGCCGCCGTGGGGGAATTGCGCGTCTCGGTCGATGATCTTTTGGCCGCGCAAAGCCTAGACAAAGAACAAAAGCAAGTGCTGGAAGCCTATCGCATGTTTGCCCATTCGCGCGGCTGGCTGCGGCGGATGGAGGAGGATATCGCGAGCGGCCTATCCGCCGAAGCGGCCGTGGCCAAAGAACAATCCACCGCCCGCGCGCGGCTGCAAAACGTGCCTGATGCCTATTTGCGCGAAAGGCTCCACGATTTGGACGATTTGTCGAACCGCTTGCTGCGCATTCTGACAGGGCAAGGCAGTGATACGGGGGCCGAGATGCCCGACAATCCAATTTTGGTCGCGCGCAATATTGGCCCTGCCGAATTGCTTGATTATGGGCGCAAACTGCGCGGCGTTGTGCTGGAAGAGGGGTCGGTCGGCTCGCATGCGGCCATCGTCGCGCGGGCCTTGGCGATTCCAATGGTGATCCATGCGGGCAATATCGCCTCAGAGGCGCTTAACGGCGATGCTATTTTAGTGGACGGCGATCAAGGCATTGTTCATCTGCGCCCCGAAGACACGCTATCACGGGCCTTTCGCGATAAGATTGCCATGCAAGCCAAGGCGCAAGAACGCTTTGCCAGCTTGCGCGATTTGCCCGCCACAACCCGTGATGGGGTGCGTATTGATCTGTATATGAACGCAGGCTTGATGGCCGATTTGCCGTCTTTGGTGGGGTCTGGGGCAACGGGGGTTGGCCTGTTTCGCACCGAATTGCAGTTCCTTGTCCGCAGTCAAATGCCAAGGCGCGACGAATTGGCGGCCCTATATGCGCGGGTGCTGGATGCCGCCCAAGGGCGGCCAGTCGCCTTTCGCACGCTGGATATCGGCAGTGACAAGGTGCTGCCCTATATGAAACCCAATGACGAGCCGAACCCCGCCATGGGCTGGCGCGCGATCCGTGTTGGTTTGGATAAACCGGGGGTCTTGCGGATGCAATTGCAGGCCTTGATCCGCGCGGCCAAGGGCATGCCGCTGACGATCATGTTCCCCTTTATCGCCGAATTTGCCGAATTCACCGCCGCGCGTAGCCTTTTGCTGCGCGAGATACACCGCGAAAAGTCGCTGGGCCATCTTGTGCCTGAAAAGCTGGAAATCGGCGCGATGCTCGAGATGCCCAGCCTTGCCTATGCGCCCGATGCCTTTTTCCAAATGGTTGATTTTGTTTCCATCGGCGGCAATGATCTGAAGCAATTCTTTTTTGCCGCTGACCGCGAAAACGAACGGGTGCGCAAACGCTACGATGTGCTAAACGCCTCTTTCTTGACGTTTTTGCAATTCATTGTGGCGCGCTGCACGGCCAATAACACCAAGCTGTCGTTTTGCGGCGAAGATGCGGGCCGCCCGCTAGAGGCGATTGCCTTTGCGGCGATGGGGCTGCGCAACCTTTCCATGCGCCCTGCGTCGATTGGCCCTGTCAAGGAAATGCTGCGCAGCATTGATTTGTCGAAGGTGCGCCAGATCATCGATGAGGCGCGCAAAAATGGGGCTGAAACTGTGCGCCCTGTGCTCAACGATTGGCTGGCCGCACAATGAGGCGCGAGCCTGTAGAATGCCCTAGCTGGTAATTCTTTGCACAATGGCGCGCGAAAAGGCGGCGGTGACAGCCTCGCCGCCATGGGTTTGGGCCAGCCGCATTAAGGCAAAGCGGATTCGCGCAATCTCGCGGAAATAGCGCAAGTAAGCGGCATTGATCGCCGCCCCAGATGCCGCCCCCAAAACAGGCACCGTTTGCGCCGCCAGCTTTTGCCCCAAAATCGTCGCCAAGCGCGGCGCCAATGTCGCAATCAGTTTTTGCAAACCCGACCCCGTCACCGCAAGGCGCGCCGATAGAAAAGCTGTATTCATCCCATCATCTTCGCGCAGGGGCGTGGCGGCAGAAAACACCTCTAGGCAGGCGGCGCGAATTCCTGCCGCATCGGGATCAAAGCCCGCCGCACGCGCCTCGGCGCGAATGGCATGCAAAAAGACGCTCACTGTTACAGGCAATTCCACCAAAGATGTCGCAAGGCCACCCGACCCGCCCGCAGCGCCCGAAGCGACCGC
Organism: Cypionkella sp.; assembly: GCA_964202345.1. Classification (GTDB taxonomy): domain Bacteria; phylum Pseudomonadota; class Alphaproteobacteria; order Rhodobacterales; family Rhodobacteraceae; genus Cypionkella. Next base: position 2,874 of record CAXNIF010000135.1, on the reverse strand, counting down.
CGCCAGCATGACCCCACTGCGGCCCAACTCAGGCCCATCTTCGGTTTTTGCCGCAAGGTGATGCGCTGTGGTCAATGCCGCCACGATCACCCGCTCTATATGTTGCCTGATCGGTGCGGGAAGGCGATCAAACTGCTGTTCCACACGGCCGCCAAGGCGCTGCATCAAGGCCATCAGCGGCCCCGTGGCGCGGCGATAATCCCGCGCCAAAGCGTCAATTTCTTTGGCCAAATTTGGGCTTATGGCGGCGGGCAACTCAATCATGCCCGTCATGTGGCCTTTGGCCGCGCCGCTTTCAAGCCCTACCAATGGGGCGGGGGCACATTGGCGGCTGGGGCATCGCCGCCCATTTCTTCGCGCTCGGCCTCGCGCAGAGCCAACATTTCGGTAAGCCGCACCAAACGGTCAATCTCGCGCCCTTGGGCGGCGACAATATCGGATAAATCATCCACGGCGCGGATCAAATGCGCCATGCGTTCTTCGACGGCGGTGATATCGTTCATGTCCTGCCCAACTCTTGCCCCGATCCTCCCCTTCCGTTACAGCATGGGCCAAGAAATCCAAAGGGCAAAGCCATGTCAGATGCGAAAAAACCCAAGGCCGAACGCCGCCCCCGCGCCGAAACCCCGCGCGGTTTTCGCGATTATTTTGGGGCCGAAGTCTTGGCTCGCCGCAATATGCTGGCGGCGATCACGGATGTTTATCACCGCTATGGCTTTGACCCGCTGGAAACCAGCGCGGTGGAAACAGTCGAAGCCTTGGGCAAGTTCCTGCCCGATGTGGATCGCCCCAACGAAGGCGTGTTCGGCTGGCAAGAAAACGAAGGCGAAGCCGGCGGCCATGACAGCGGGGATTGGCTGGCGCTGCGCTATGATCTGACGGCACCTTTGGCCCGGGTGGCCGCGCAATATCGCAACGATCTGCCCACCCCCTACCGCCGCTATGCCTTTGGCCCCGTCTGGCGCAATGAAAAGCCAGGGCCAGGGCGCTTTCGCCAGTTTTACCAATGCGATGCAGATACCGTTGGCGCGCCCTCTGTCGCTGCGGACGCTGAAATATGCGCCATGCTGGCCGATGCATTGGAAGCGGCGGGCATTGCGCGGGGCGATTACGTCATCAAGGTCAATAACCGCAAGGTCTTGAATGGGGTGATGGAGGCGGCAGGCGTGCTTGACCCGTCTGATCCTGATCGGTTTGCGCATGAGCGCGGGATCGTGCTGCGCGCGATTGATAAGTTTGACCGCCTTGGCGAAGACGGGGTGCGCGCGCTTTTGGGCGCGGGGCGCAAGGATGACAGCGGCGATTTCACCAAAGGCGCGGGTTTGGACGCGGCGCAAGCAGAGGTGGTTATGGGATTTACCTCTGCGCGGCGCGATACAGGCGCGGCCACCTTGGCGCGGCTGCGCGATTTGGTCGGCGCGTCTGAGATGGGCGCCGAAGGTATCGAGGAGCTGGCAACCATTGCCGATCTGCTCGCCGCGCAAGGCTATGGCCCTGATCGCATTATCCTTGATCCTTCTGTCGTGCGGGGTCTTGGCTATTATACTGGCCCTGTTTATGAGGCCGAACTCACCTTTGAAATCACAGACGAAAAAGGCCGAAAGCGGCAGTTTGGATCAGTCGCGGGCGGCGGGCGCTATGATGATTTGGTCAAGCGATTCACAGGCCAAGCGGTGCCCGCCACCGGCGTGTCCATTGGCGTAGATCGCCTGCTTGCCGCGCTGGCCGCCAAAGGGCGCGGCGCGGCCAATGCCGCTGGCCCCGTGGTGGTGACGGTGATGGATAAGGGCCGCATGTCCGATTACATGGCTATGGTTGGAGAGCTTCGCGCCGCAGATATCCGCGCCGAGGTCTATCTTGGCAACCCAAAGCAATTTGGCAACCAACTCAAATATGCAGACAAACGCGCCAGCCCGATTGCCGTGATCCAAGGCGGCGATGAGCAGGCCAAGGGCACAGTTGTTCTGAAAGACTTGATCTTGGGTGCGCAAATTGCCCAAAACGCGACGCTAGAGGAATGGAAAGACCGCCCCGCGCAAATGGAAGTGCCGCGCGCCGATTTGGTGGCTGCCGTGCGCAAGATGCTGGGCGGCGGAAAGTAGGGTGCGCATGCTCTCCAAATCCACCATCCGCGCCGAGGCAGACCGTTTGTTCGCCCTGTTTCAGACGGCGGGCGCGCAGGCTATCGATGCCGATATTCTGCTGCCCGCTGAAACTTTGCTGGATCTTTACGGCGAGGATATCCGCGCGCGCGCCTATGTGACCCACGACCCGCTGCGCGGCGAGATGATGCTGCGCCCCGATTTCACCGTGCCTGTGGTGCAAGCGCATATGGCCGGGGGCGCTGACCCAGCCAGATATTGCTATATGGGCGAGGTATTTCGCGCCCAAGATCGCCTGTCCGATACCAAGGGCGCGCGCCCATCTGAATATTTGCAAGTCGGGTTCGAGCTGTTCGACCCCAAATCGCCCGAAGCCGCCGATGCCGAAGTCTTTGCCCTGATCGCCGCCGCGCTAGACGGTTTGACAACGCTGCGCGCGGTGACGGGGGATATGGGCATTTTGCTGGCGGCGGTTCACGGGCTGTCAACCACGGCGGCGCGCAAAGCGGCCTTGCTGCGCCATATCTGGCGGCCCCAACGCTTTGCCGCCTTGCTGGATCGCTTTTCTGGGCGCAGCGCCTTGAGGCCAGCGCGGGAAAAGATGTTGCAGCGTCTTGCGGCACGCGACATTGCCGCGCAAATAGATGCTGCAGGCCCGATGATTGGATTGCGCAGCGCCAGCGAAATTGCAGCGCGCGCCATGGCCTTGATGGATGACGCCCATGCCCCGCCCATTCCCGCCCAAGAGGCGGATTTGCTCAGCGCGGTGATC
>CAXNIF010000134.1:0-5525 GCA_964202345.1 Cypionkella sp. | reverse complement strand
GGCGGGGTGATGGTATGAGGGCAAATTCCCCGTCTGGCATCCGTCCCGCATCCGTCCCGCAGGCGTCGGGCATCCGTCCCGACATCAGGGCCATCGGGGCGCACGCGACATTTTTGGAAAGCCCATCGCCATGACCCCCGACCCCGACCGTAAACCCACGAAATCCGAAATGCGCGCGGGCGGCATGGTGGCGACCGCCGTGCTGATCTTTCTGGCCCTGTTCACCATCGCCCTTGTTTGGATGGCATAGATGACCCTGCACTTCACCAACGCGCGTCTGATCAACCCCGAAGCGGGGACGGATGATATTGGCAGTCTGACTGTTCAAGGCGGCAATATTTCTGCGCTGAACTCGCCGGCGCCTGAGGGGGCCGAAATCATCGACTGCGGGGGGGATTGTTTGGCGCCTGGGATCGTGGATTGGGGCGTGAAAATCGGGGAGCCGGGCGAGAGGCACAAGGAATCCTTTCGGTCGGCGGGGCTGGCGGCGGCGGCGGGGGGGGTGACGACGATGATCGTGCGGCCCGATACATCGCCCGCGATTGACACCCCCGAAGCGCTGGAATTTGTCACCCGCCGCGCGGCGGAATCCATCGTGCGGATTCGCCATATGGCCGCGCTGACCAAGGGGCGCGCGGGGCGCGAGATGACCGAGATCGGCTTTTTGCTGGATGCCGGTGCGGTGGCCTTTACCGATGTCTTTCACGTCAGCAATGACACCAAGGCGCTGTCGCGCGCGCTGACCTATGCCCGCGCCATGGGGGCGCTGGTGGTGGGGCATCCGCAAGAGGCGGGGCTGTCAAGCGGGGCCTCGGCCACATCGGGCAAGTTTGCCTCGCTGCGCGGGATACCGAGCGTGTCGGCCATGGCCGAACGAATCGGACTTGACCGCGACATCGGCCTGACAGAAATGACGGGCGCGCGCTATCACGCCGATCAAATCACCACGGCCCGCGCCTTGCCCGCGCTGGCCCGCGCCAAGAAAAACGGTCTGGACATCACGGCGGGCGTGTCGGTGCATCATCTGACGCTGAATGAAATTGACCTAGGGGATTATCGCACCTTTTTCAAATTCACCCCGCCGCTGCGCAGTGAAGAAGACCGCATGGCGGTGGTTCAGGCGCTGGCTGATGGGCTGATTGATGTGCTGGGATCGTTCCACACCCCGGCGGATGAAGAATCCAAACGCCTGCCCTTTGAGGATGCAGCAGCGGGGGCGGTGGGGCTGCAAACCTTGCTGCCAGCGGCGCTGCGGCTGTATCATGCGGGGGCGATCAGCTTGCCCGCGCTGTGGCGCGCGCTGGCGCTGAACCCCGCCAATCGTTTGGGCCTGCCGCAAGGGCGGCTGTCCATCGGCGCGCCTGCCGATTTGGTGCGCTTTGATCCGAACGCGCCCTATATTCTTGATCGCGCGCGGCTGGAGTCGAAATCGAAAAACACCCCCTTTGATGGCTGTCGGATGGAGGGTAAGATCAAAGCCACCTATTTGGGCGGCGCGTTAATCTATGAGGGGTAGGCCATGCCGATTGTGACCACAGATCCGATGATGTTGGCGCTGGTCGCCGTGCTGGCCTATGGCTTGGGTTCGGTGCCTTTTGGGATTTTGATGGCCCGCGCCTTTGGTCTGGGGGATTTGCGCGCCATTGGGTCGGGCAATATCGGCGCGACCAATGTTTTGCGCACGGGCAACAAAAAAGCGGCCCTTGCCACTTTGGTGCTGGACGGAGCCAAAGGCGCGGCAGCCGTGGTGATCGCCCGCGCGATTTGGGGCGAGGATGCCGCACAAATCGCGGCGCTGGGGGCGTTTTTAGGCCATCTTTACCCCGTTTGGTTGGGGTTCAAGGGCGGCAAAGGGGTGGCGACATTCTTTGGCGTGATGATCGCGCTGGCATGGCCTGTGGGGCTGGCCACGGGGGCGGTTTGGCTGGCGGTTTTCGCGGCCAGCCGTATATCTTCGCTGTCGGCGCTGGCGGCGGCGGGGATATCGGGGTTTATCACCTTTATGATGGGCGGGTTTCACCTGCTGGCGCTGGTTTTGGTGCTGACGGTGCTGATTTACGCCAAGCACCACGCCAATATCGCGCGGCTGCGGGCGGGAACCGAGCCGAGGTTTGGGGCCAAGTAGCCCCGCCGCTGCATTGGTATTTGCCCGCGGGCTTTTATAGGCGCGTTGCGCTATAGACGCGCGACAAATCCCCCGCCCATTCGCCGTGATATAGGGCCAGCAGGCGGTCGGCTTGGGTGGTTTCGCTGGACAGGTTTTGCACCAAAGGCGCCAGAAAGGCTTCCTCTTGCAGGCCGCGCGCGGCAAGCCCCGCATGCGAGAGGCCCACAGCGGCGCGGGCGAGGTCTAGGATCTTCACCCCGCCCGCCGCGCCGTGAAGGCCATGTTCAGAGGCGGCCACGCGCAGGCCTTCGCGGGTTTCGGCATCCAAGCCTTTGACCAAATCCCACGCGGCATCCAGTGCGGCGCTGTCATACATCAGCCCCACCCAAAAGGCGGGCAGGGCGTTGATATGCGCCTCATCGCCGCAATCGGCCCCGCGCATTTCGATGTATTTCTTGACCCGCGCTTCGGGAAAGACAGTCGTCATATGATCGGCCCAATCCGACAGGGTCGGCTTTTCACCGGGCAGTGCGGGCAATTCGCCGCGCAGAAAATCGCGGAAAGACTGGCCCAATGCGTTGATATAGCTGCCGTTGCGATAGACAAAATACATCGGCACATCCAGCACCCAATCGACATAGGCCTGAAAACCAAAATCGCCTTGAAAGGCAAAGGGCAACATCCCCGTGCGCGAATCGTCCAGCCCGCGCCAAATGCGCGAGCGCCAGGATTTATGGCCGTTGGGCGCGCCATCAAAGAACGGGCTGCTGGCAAAAAGCGCCGTGGCCACGGGTTGCAGCGCCAGCGCCACGCGCAGTTTCTTGACCATATCCGCCTCGCTGGCGTAGTCGAGATTAACTTGCACGGTGCTGGTGCGATACATCATCTGGGTGCCATGGGTTCCCACGCGCCCCATGTAATCGGTCATCAAGCGATAGCGGCCTTTGGGCATGATGGGCATATCGGCATGGCCCCAAATCGGGGCGGCGCCGATGCCCATAAAGCCAATCCCCAGCGGGGCGGCGATACGCTGGACTTGGTCAAGATGCGTGCGCAGCTCTGCCGCCTCTTGCACCACAGAAGTCAGCGGCGCGCCCGAGAGTTCAAATTGACCGCCCGGCTCTAGCGAGATATTCGCGCCGCCTTGGGTCATGCCGATGATATTCTCGCCCTCGCGCACGGGGCTCCAGCCTAAGGTTTCCAGCCCTGCAAACAGCGCCGAGATCGACCGCGCCCCCGCATAGGGCAAAGGGGCCAGCGTGTCGGTCAGATAGCCAAATTTTTCATGCTCGGTGCCCAAGCGCCAATCCGATTTTGGCTTGCAGCCGCTTTCCATCATCTGCGCCAATTGCGCGAAATCTTCGATAGGGCCGCCGCCAGATTGTGGAATCGACATAACTTGGGCTTTCTGAACAGGTTTCGGGGCCAGAGGTGTCGCGATGGCCTTGCGAAGTCAAGGGCCAACGCGCCGCCAAAGCACAATGGTGCCCATGCCCGAGGCGGGCGGGCGCGCCAGCGCGGCCAAAAGGGCGGCGTTGTCAATATTGGGCAAGGCGGCAAAAACATCGAACAAGGCGGCATGGCCCGCAGCATCAACGGGCACCATCAGCGCCTGACCATCAAAGGTTTTCAGCCGCCAATAGCCGCGATGCTGGACATGGATCAGACGCAATTCGGCCAAATCGGGCAGGCTGAGAAACCCGCCCGCACTTGGCGCTGGCAAAGTGGACGCGCCGACGATCTGCGCGCTGGGCGAAAAATAGCGCAGCTCGCCTTCGACCACCTCGATCACGCCTTCGCCATGCACGCTTTGGGCAAATTGCTGACGCCGATAGGCCAAAAGGGCCAAAGGCAATGCCGCGGCCAAGATCAGGGCGCCCAGCGGTATCCATACATAACCGCCAAGGCCGATAAGATAGAGGCCGATCAGCGCCATAAAAACAGCGCCCGCCAATTCGGCCCAGCGTGCGATCTGCGCGGCAGCGGCGGGGCGAATCACGGCGCACCCGTGTCAATAACGCCCGCCGCATCGCGCGCCCAATCGCCCATCTGCGCCTGCCACAGCGTCATCGCCGCCACAGCCGCCGTTTCGGCGCGCAAAATGCGCGGGCCCAGCGCAAAGGGGCGCACAAAGGGCAGGGCGCGCAGGCGCGTCTTCTCGCCCAGCGAAAAGCCGCCCTCGGGGCCAATCAACAGGGCGCTGGGCGCGAAAGCGGGGCCGTTGATGGGCAAATGCTCGCCCGCCCGCGCCTCATCTGCCCAAAACAGCAGACGGTTTTCTGGCCAGTCGGTCAATATTTTGTCCAGCGCGGTCAGGTCAGCCACTTCGGGGACAAAGGTTGCACCGCATTGTTCGGCCGCTTCGATCACATGGGCGCGCATTTTATCGGGGCGCAGCGGGGGCGCATTGGTGAATTGCGTCTGCACCGGGCAAAGCCGCGCCGCGCCCAGTTCAACGGCTTTTTCAATGACAAAATCATTGCGCGCCTTTTTCAGCGGTGCAAACAGCAGCCAAAGATCGGGCGGCATTTTTTGCGGCGCGCTTTGGTCAAGGCAGGTGACAATGCCGCCGCGCTTGCCTGTTTCGGCCACTTGGGCGCGCCATTCGCCATCTTGGCCGTTGAACAGCAAAACCCCCGCGCCGCGCGCCAGCCGCATGACGTTGAACAGGTAATTGGCCTGCGCGCTATCTAAAGCAATGGCTTGCCCTGAGCGCAAGGGTGCGTCTACAAACAATCTGATCTTTGTGTCTTTCATGAAAGCAACCTATGCAAGCCCCGCCGAATATTCCAGAGGGACAAGACGTGCCAGCCCCCGCCGATGCCTTGCGCGGCAATTGGGTTGACCGCTTTGCCCCGGCCCGCACAAGGCCCTATTTGCGCCTTTCGCGGGCCGACCGCCCGATTGGCACCTGGCTTTTGTTCATTCCTTGCCTGTGGGGCATTGCGCTGGCCGCCCAAGGGGATGGGTTTGGCGCCTGGGATATTTGGTTGGTGCTGTCTTGCGGCCTGGGGGCATTTTTGATGCGCGGGGCGGGCTGCACGTGGAATGACGTGGCCGACCGCGAGATTGACGCCCAAGTGGCGCGCACCAAGGGGCGGCCTTTGCCGTCGGGGCAAATTGGGGTGCGGGCGGCCTTGGTGTGGATGGGCGTTCAGGCGGCGCTGGCGGCGGTTATTTTGTTTTCCTACAACGCGCTGGCCATTGGTTTGGGGCTTGGCTCGTTGGTCTTGGTGGCGATTTATCCCTTTGCCAAAAGGTTCACTTGGTGGCCGCAAATGTTTTTGGGGCTGGCGTTCAATTGGGGCGCGCTTTTGGCCTATGGGGCCCATGCGGGCATGCTGACGGCGCAAGCCTTTGCGCTATATGGCGCGGGGATTGCCTGGACGCTGTATTATGACACGATCTATGCCCATCA
>CAXNIF010000133.1:0-5552 GCA_964202345.1 Cypionkella sp. | reverse complement strand
CCATCTGCTATACGCCCGATGGCAACCCGTTGGTTGGCCCCGCGCCCGGTTTGCGCAATATGTGGCTGGCCGAGGGGTTCAGCTTTGGCATCACCGCCGCTGGCGGCACGGGATATTACTTGGCCCAAATGATGACGGCGGGCGAGGCAGAGATCGACATGGCATCCCTAGACCCGCGCAGTTTTGGCGGTTGGATGACCACAGAATACGCCGCGCGCAAGAACGAAGAATGCTATGACCACGTCTTTATTCTGCATCATCCTGACGAAGAACGCGAAGCTTGCCGCCCCTTGCGCACCGCGCCCGTCTATGACCGCCAAAAAGCGCTGGGCGCGCAGTTTGGCCAAGTGAACGGCTGGGAGCGCCCGATTTACTACGGCCCCCTGAACGCGCCCGAGGATTTCGACCATAACGCCCGCAGCTTCCGCCGTGGCGGCTGGTGGCAATACGCGGTTGATGAAGCAAAAGCCATTCGCGAAACGGCTGGCTTGATTGACGCCACCGCCTTTACCAAACACGCCGTGCGCGGGCCAGGGGCGACGGCATTTCTAGATTGGTTCACCTGCAATGCCCTGCCAAAAGTAGGCCGTATCAACCTGACCTATGCGCTAACGCCCACGGGCACCACGCGCACCGAATACACCATCGTGCGCCACGGCGAGAACGACTATTACCTTGTCTCGGCGGGCGCGTGGACAGATTACGATGGCGACTATCTGCGCAAATGCGCCGCCGATAAGGCCGCCGAATTTGGCTACATCGAGATTCAAGACGTCACCACGCAATACGGGGTATTTGCCCTTGCTGGCCCGAAGAGCCGCGCGATTTTGGCGGAACTCATCCGCGACGCAGACCCTGAAACAGCGCTGTCCAACAAGCGTTTCCCGTGGCTTTCGGCCCGCAGGATTGAACTGGGCATGGTGCCTGTCAACGCCATTCGCGTGGCCTACACGGGCGAGCTGGGCTGGGAATTGCACCACCCTATCGAAATGCAGCGCAACCTTTGGGATCAGCTATTGAAGGCCGGCGAAAAGCATGGTCTGAAATTGGTGGGCGCGCGGGCGCAAAACTGGCTGCGGCAGGAAAAATCCTATCGCGCCTTTGGCAACGAGCTGGGCCGCGATGCCACCCCGCTCGAAGCGGCTTTGGATCGCTTTGTCGATTTGTCAAAAGATTTCCAAGGCAAAGAGGCGATGCTGGCCACGGGCATTCGTTCCAAATGCTGCACCTTACTGATTGATGGCCCTGCCGACACCGACCCTTGGGGCAAAGAGGCGCTGCTGCTGGACGGGGTCAAGATTGGCCGTCTGACATCGGGCGGCTATTCGGTCGCCTTTGGCAAGCAAATCGGCATGGGCTATGTGCGCCCCGATTTGGCCGAAGTTGGCACCAAACTAAAGCTGCGCATCAACCGCGAGCTTTGGGATGCCGTGGTGGTGGAAGACAGCCCCTATGACCCAACAAACACGCGCATTCGGATAGACGGCTAGGGGCACCCCTAGCCGACAGGCCTCGCGCCTACATCTTGCCGAAATCGTCGCTGGTGATAACACCATCGCCGCTGCGATCCATTTTGGCGATCCATGCCGCTGTTGCGCCGATGAATTCGGCGCGGCTGACTTGGCCATCGCCATCGGCATCGTTAAAGGCGCGCGCCATGCCCGCCTCTTCTGGGTTGCCTTTGGGTTTGGTCAGCCCCTCTTGGTCAATGGCGCGCATCTCGTCGAACATCGTGTATTCGGCATCCGACAATTTCCCGTCTTCGTCGCTGTCAAAGGCGGTAAAGACATCTTCGCGCTTTTGCGTTGCCTCGTCCAAGGTGACGATACCATCGCTGTCCAAGTCCCAGTTTTCGATAAAGTGACTGCCGTGGCTTTGGGCCATGGCAGCGGTGGCGGATAGTATCAGAGCAAGGGCGGCGTATTTCATCAACTTTCCTAACATTCCAATTATTGCATATATATGTTCAACGCCATTGCGCAGGAGTTCCGTCGCGCGCGCGCAAATTATTCCGCAGCGATTGGCATCGCCATTTCATCCCATGCCGCCAACGCATGGGCTGCATACATCAGCGCGGGCCCGCCGCCCATTTGCACGCACATCGACAGCAGCGCGCCCAACTCCTCGCGCGTGGCCCCTGCGCGGATCAACGCTTCGATATGAAAATTGATGCAGGGCTCGCAGCGCTGGGTGACGGCGATGGCCAGTGCGATCAACTCGCGTTCCTTGCGCCCTAGCGCGCCTTCGTCCATCGCGGCCTTGGACAAATGGGCAAAGCCCGCAGCCGTTTCAGGCAGGAATTTGTTCATCACGCGCAATTCGGCGCGCATTTCGGCGGTTTTGGCTTTGTAGCTCATGATTTGCACTCCTTTGCGGGCAGGCATAGGCTGTAAAGGGCAAAGAGGCATTGACCTAGGTCAATCACATTCTGTTTTCAGAATTTAACCAAAGCGCGCGGGTGATAGGGCGGCGATCAGCCCCGCGTCAAAAGCGCTGGGCCGCCCCAGCGCCAAATCCGCCAGCAGTCGGCTTGCGCCATCGGCCGTTTGAAAGCCGTAACCGCCAAGGCCCGCCGCCCAGAAAAACCCCTGCGCGGCAGGGTCAGCGCCGATCACGGGCACGCGGTCGGGCGCAAAGCTGCGCAGACCGGCCCAATTGGCCAAAAGGCGCGTGACGGGCGCTGTGACCATTTCCTCATAGCGCGCCAGCCCTTCGGCCAGCACCATATCATCGGCAAAGGCGTCATGGGGCGGCATCGGGTGCTCTTCGGCGGGCGAGACGATCAACGCCCCTGCATCGGGTTTGGCATACCACGTCTCGCCCGTGCCAAAGATCATCGGCCAGCGCGCCACGTCCAGACCGCTGGGCGCGGCAATGCGCGCCATCGAGCGGCGCAGCGCCGTCATCCCCTTGGGCGCAGCCCCTGCCATCGTGGCAATCTGATCGGCCCAAGCCCCCGCCGCATTGACCAGCGCTTTGGCCTTAAACTGGCCATCATGCGTAGAGACCTGCCAAAAACCCTTGGCGCGCGTGATCGATGTCACCCTAGCCTTTGTTATCATCTGCGCGCCATGATCGCGGGCAATTTTCGCAAAATGCGCCATCAACAGCCCTGTATCCATGTCCCACGCATGGTAGCCATAGCCCGCATAGGCCACGGCGTTTGGGTTCAAGATTGGCACCAAACGCTGGGCCTCTTGGGGTGAGATGGGTTCAATATTCATCGCCGCAGATTCGGCGGCAAAACTGGCCTTTTGGTCTGCCTTGGCCACCATCAATAGGCCGCGCGGCGACAGCAGATTTGGCAAAGCGCGAAAATAATCCCCCGATGCGAGCGAGAGCGCCACCACAGGGGCCGCGCCGTAATGCGGCTCATACATCGCGGCAGATCGGCCCGATGCGTGGTAGCCCAAATTGTCTTCGGCCTCTAGCAAGGTGACGGTGCCATGCGCGGCAAGGCGAGCGGCGGCGGATATGCCGACAATGCCGCCACCAATGATCAGAAAATCGCTCATGCCTCTTCGCTGCGATCCGTGGCCGAAGGCGGCGGCGGCGAAAGCGCGGTGATGCGGGCATTTAGCTCGGCGGGCATGTCATAGCCGAGCGCTGCGAGCGAGGGGGCCAATTGCCCAACATCGCGCGCCGAAACAATCGGCACCACGTCGCGCGCGCACAGCCAAGCCACGGCCAAAGTGGCGGGATGAATACCCAATTCTTCCGCCAGCTTGGCAAAACTTGCCGCCGTTTGATGCGCGCCCTTGTCAGCATAGCGCGCCCCATAGCGCGCGTCCTCTGTCAGCCGCCCTTGGGCGCCCGCAGCATATTTGCCCGTCAGCAACCCGCCGCCCAAAGGTGAATAGGAAAAAACCGAGATGCCCTGATCTGCCGCCATAGGCAAAATTTCCACTTCGACTTGGCGTTTGACCAAGGAATACATGGGCTGAATCGCGTCAATTCTTGTGCCAATCTTCGCAGCAATCGCCTGCGCCTTCATCACGGCCCAACTGGGAAAATTGGACAGGCCAATATGTTTGATCTGCCCGCGCGATTGCAGCATCGCAAAGGCAGACAAAGTTTCTTCAAGGGGCGTGATGGGATCAAATCGGTGCAGATACAGCAAATCTACGCTGTCCATCTGCAATCTTTTGCGCGAGCCGTCGAATTGCGCCAAAAGATTGTCGCGCCCCGCGCCGCCCACATAGCCCACCTTGGTGGCCATAAAGAGCTGATCGCGCAGCGGCGCTGCCAATTTGCCAAGTATTTTTTCGGATTCGCCTTCGGTATAGCCGCAAGCTGTGTCAAAATGGGTGACGCCGGCCGCAAGGCAGGCATGAAACATCGCCGCGCTTGCCGTCTGATCCGCGCGACCCCCAAATTGCATCGTCCCAAAGGCCAGTTTGGATGGCGTCCGTGTCATGCAAGTCACCTCTATTGCTGCTCTGAAAAGAAACGGCCCGCCCCATATCAAAAAAGGACGGGCCAAAATCTACGCCATAGGTGGCAATTACTGGGGAATATCGCCCTTGATGCCTTCAACGTAGAAGTTCATCCCCGCAAAATCGCCGTCAGTGGCAACCTGCCCATCGGCCAGCCACATCGTCCCATCTTGTTTGTTGATTGGGCCCGTGAACGGATGATAGCTGCCTGCGATAATGTCATCGCGGACTTTTTCTGCCGCCGCTTTCACCTCATCTGGAACGCCCGTGATCTCGCCTATGCCGACAGCGCCCGCCGCCAAACCATCCCAACTATCTTGGCTTGCCCATGTGCCATCCAAGACGGCTTGCACGCGCTTGATATAATAGGATTCCCAATTATCGATGATGGAGGACACGCGCGGGCTGGGTTTATACTCTTCCATATCGCGCGCTTGGCCAAAGCCAATGATTCCAGGCGTTTTCGCGGCCAAGGCCAGCGGCGCGGTGGTGTCGGTATGTTGGAAAATGACATCGACGCCCTGATCGATCAGCGCCTGCGCCGCATCGGCCTCTTTGGCGGGATCATTCCAAGTAAAGGCCCAGACCACGACCATTTCGACATCTGGGTTCATCTTTTTGGCATGCAAATACGACGAGTTGATACCTTGAATCACCTCTGGAATCGGGAAGGACGCGATGTAACCGATTTTGTTGGTTTTGGTCATCATCCCCGCAATGGTGCCGTTCACCGCGCGGCCTTCGTAAAAACGCGCGTTATAGGTGGTCACATTTGGATGCTCGCGCTTATAGCCTGTGGCATGTTCAAACTTTACATCGGGAAATTTAGCGGCCACGGCGTTTGTCGCGTCCATATACCCAAATGATGTTGTGAAAATGATGTTGCAGCCGCCCAGCGCCATTTGCGTCATCACGCGTTCGCTATCCGCGCCTTCGGGCACGTTTTCTTGCCATTGCACTTCCACTTTGTCCCCAAAATGCTCTTGGGTTTTCAAGACTGAAACGTGATGCGCCTGGGTCCAGCCGCCGTCATTGATGGGGCCGACATAGACAAAACAGGCCTTGACCTTATCTTGCGCTGCTGCCGCGCCCGTCATAGCAAGCCCCACACCCAAT
>CAXNIF010000132.1:0-5556 GCA_964202345.1 Cypionkella sp. | reverse complement strand
AAGTTGGGCCCCATCGCTGGGGCGCGGTGATTGCGGGTCTGATCGGCGTGTTCGTGATGATGCGCCCAAATGCAGGGGCATTGCAGCCTGCGGTGATTTTGGTGCTGATTTCTGCGGCCACCTATGCAGGCATGCATATCATGACCCGCCGCATGCGCGATACCGAATCAGCCGCAACCCTAAGCTTTTATGTGCATGTCGGGTTTATCGCCTCGTCACTGTTGATGGGCCTTGTCTTTGGCAATGGCGCTTGGGCCGCGTCAACGCAAAGCGGGCCCTTTGCCTTTTTGTTTCGCGCCTGGATATGGCCGCCGCTGGCCGATTGGCCGATTCTGTTGACCATTGGGCTGGTGGTCACAACGGGCGGGCTGATGATCAGCCAAGCCTATCGGCTAAGTGAAGCGGCCCTGGTCGCCCCTTATGAATATATTGGCATTCCCATGGCGATATTTTGGGGGCTGTTGGTCTTTGGGACCTGGCCAGATTCCATCACTTGGGTCGGCATCGTCTTGATCTGCGGAGCGGGACTTTATACCCTGCTGCGGGAGGGGATGGCGCGCAGAAAAATCAGCCAAGGCACCCCACAAAGCAGCAGCTAAAGGGGCGACATGCAGATCATCGGGCCAGAGGCAGAGTCGCAGTTGACATGGCACGGACTTTTGGAGGCGCTTAAGGCGGGGCACCGCCTGCCACGGGCGGAAATTGCCGATTTGTTGTTGACGCGTGGGCAAGACAAGCTCCTAGACCGCGCGGCATGGATTGCAGGGCTTGGGGCCTTGGTCAAAGTCGCCACTGTTTTTCCGGGCAATCCCGCGCAGGGCCGCCCCTCGGTCAATGGGGCGGTGACGCTATTTGACGATCAGACAGGGCAACTTGCGGCTTTGGTTGATTTTCACATGGTCACCAAATGGAAAACGGCGGGCGATAGTCTTTTGGCCGCGACCCAACTTGCGCGGCCCAAATCGCGCAATTTTCTGCTGGTGGGGGCTGGCACCGTTGCGCGTTCGATGGTCCAGGCCTACCGCGCGCATTGGCCCGATGCGCAATTCCAAGTCTGGTCGCGCCGCCGCGCCAGCGCCGAGGCCCTGGGCCTGCCCGTGGCCGATGATCTGCGCGCCGCCGTGCGTTGGGCCGATGTGATTTGCACCGCCACCATGGCGACAAAGCCCCTGATCATGGGGGAATGGCTGCAATCGGGCCAGCATTTAGATTTAATCGGGGCCTATACCATGGACATGCGCGAAGTGGATGACACCGCCATGCGACGCGCCCGCGTCTTTGTCGACTCGCGCGCCACCACGCTGCACCATATTGGCGAAATCGCGCAGCCCTTGGCATCTGGGGCCCTGCGCGAGACCGATATCATCGCCGATTTCTATGACGACCCCGCGCAGTTTTGTCGCCACACTGACGACGAGATCACCATCGCCAAAAATGGCGGCGGGGCGCATTTGGATTTGATGACCACGCGCTATATTCTGGAGGCGGTTAGTTCGTAAACCGCGCTTTTGGAAAGACCGATTGAATCCATGCGCGCTGGGTGGATATGCGCGCCATGGCCGAGATAGACCCGTATTTCGCTGGATCTTCACCCCAAACATTTACCCCTGCAACGGCCCAACCCGCATTGGTTTCAATCCAAGTGGCCCCGCCCGAATCCCCCGAACCCAGCACGCCTTCGTATTCATCAACGGGGAGCGCGTCGCCCTCTAGCATATTGGACTGGCCATCTTCACTGTCGAAGTCCACCACCAAAAGATTGCGGCCATTCTCGCCGTCCACTTCATCCACAACATTGCGGGCCGCAGCAGGGATTTCATCGCTGTAAAAGCGGTCCGCCTCGCCCCGAGAGCCGATTCCCCGCGCCCCAAATCCTGTGATGGTGACAACGGCACCCAATTCGTTTTGCCCCCCATAAAGATATGGGGCGGGGCCAAAGCCCGTCATCGGCGCATCTAATTTCACAATGGCCATATCCCATCCAAGGCTGGCATCATCGCTTTTGTCGTAATTGGGATGTATCCACAGCTCTAGCCCCTGAAACTCGCTGTCATCGCGGGTGTAATACAGCCAAATCGCTGGGTCTGGATCATCGTCAAAATTATGTGCAGCAGTCAATAGATAGGCATGGCCATCGGCGTCATTGCCAATCCACACGCCAGAACCGCCAAATTGTTCGCCGTCCCATAGCCCCATAATGGCGGAAAAATGATTTTCTGCGGCCAGCGCGAAATGCGCATCAAACCCCGCATCCGATTCCCAAAAAGAGCCCCCATTTTCCGACCAAGTGCTGTCCAAGACAATCACCGCCGCCGCAGGGGCACCAAACAGGGCCGCCGCCGTCAAAATGCCAATAAACATAGGGCGCATGCCAGATCATCCCAAAAGATTAGGGCCTAACTTCCCGCAAGCTTGTGCCAGCACGGGCGGTGTTGCGCAACTGGTTTTGTCCTAGGCCGCGCGAAATCGAACCGCTAATTGCGCCGATCAAACACCCGCAAAATCTGCGAGATACGCGGCATCGCGCCCGTTTCAAACCGCGAACGCGTCTCCAAAACGGGGCGGTTTTTTGACACATCGGGCGTATCTTCGCGCAGCACAATGTAAACCCCGGCCGCGATGATAATGGCCGTGCCAATTCCCGTATAGAGATCAATTTCTTCGCCGAAAATGAAATGGCCAAAAATAATGGCCCAAATAATCTGGCTATATTGCATGGGCGCGACAATGATCGCGGGCGCACGGCGATAGGCTGCAATTGCCAGCGCGCCCGCCACCAGCCCCAAAGCAGCGATTCCGGCCATCATGGCAAAATGCATCGGCGTCACCGGCACATACACAAATGGCAGCGCAAGGCCCATCACCACAAAATTCGCCATCATCGGATAAATCATCAATACAACCGCGCGCTCTTGCGTGCCCACCTTGCGCACAATCACCGAAGCCGCCGCCCCCAAAATTGCCCCACCAAAAGCGGCCATATGCCCCAAACCCAAATCCGCTTGCCCTGGACGCAAAACCACGACCACGCCCAACAACCCCACACAGATTGCAATCCCGCGGTGTAGCCCCACTTTTTCCCCCAGGAGCGGAATGGCCATCAAGGTGATCAAAATCGGCATGGTAAAGAAAATGGCATAAATTTGCGCCAAAGGCAGAACCGAAAAGGCATAAAACCCCGCCAACCCGCCCAAGACAGCAGCAGCGCTGCGTATGGCTGTCCATAGGGGCCGCTTGGGGATTAAATTGCCGTCGGTGCGATCGCGCATCAGCGCCAAGGTCACCAAAGGAAATCCCAAAAGCCCCGAGAAAAAGATCAATTGAACAGGGCTGTAGGTGCTGCCCAAAAACTTAATCAGCACATCATGGGTTGCATAAACCGCAAATGCCGATAGCGACAAAACTGCGCCGACCACATGAGATGGATTGGGTAACATTTTATGCCCGTCCTTAGGATGATTGCCGAGATGAGTTCAGTATATAAACGCCCGCGCCAATAATCACCATCAAGCCTGCCCAAGTCAGCACTGAGATGCTTTCGTCAAAGATAAAGGCGGCGGTCAATGCGGCCCAAAGGATTTGGCTATATTGCATGGGGGCCACAATAATCGCGGGCGCGGCGCGATAAGCGGCGATGATCATCGCCGATCCTGCAAATGCGCATAGGGCCATGGCACCCGTTAACCCCAAATGTGCCATCGGCATGGGCTGATAAACAAACGGAAGCACCAGCGCGGCGGCGGCCAATTGGCTGAGCATCGGGTAGATGATATTGACAACTGGCCGCTCTGTGTTGACGGTTTTGCGCAAAATCACATAGTTAACGGCGCCGGTCACCGACCCAAGAACCGCCGCCAAATGCACCCAAGTCAGCGGTATTTGTCCCGGCTGCAAGGCGATCACCACGCCGACAAAACCTGCCAATACCGCCACGCCGCGCCAAAGTGAAATCGGCTCTCCAAGCATCCAAGCCGCGAGCAAGGTCACCATCAAGGGCATGGCAAAAAAGATTGCATAAGCCTGCGCCAAGGGCATGTTTCCAAAGGCATAAATGACAAAAACAGTGTTGACCAAATTCACCGCACAGCGGATCGCCATCCATTTTGGCAACCGCGGGCGAAAATGTGCGGCTTCAGGATCTAGCGCCATGTTGATCAGCACAAGCGGGGTCAAAGCAAGCCCCGAGAAAAACATAATCTGAAACGGGTGATACATGCCCAGAAACTTGATGATATTGTCATTGGCAGCAAAAACTGCCATGGCACCAAGACCCAAAACTGCGCCCTGCAAAGCCGATGGATGGGTCAAGATTTACCTATTCTATGTGGGATATTTGGGCAAAGATAAGGCCCGCACTATTGCGCGGGCCTATCATATTTACAAGCAGATCAATGATTAAAGTGATGCCGATAGGGCGGCCACAATCGCATCGCCCATTTGGCTTGTGCTGACGGGCACGCCGCCCGCTGGCCCCATCAAATCGGCGGTGCGCACACCGTCCGCCAGCACCTTTTCCACGGCGCGTTCCACGCGCGTGGCCTCATCGAGCATGCTGAAAGAATAGCGCAGCGCCATGGCAAAAGACAGGATGCAGGCAATCGGGTTGGCTTTTCCCTGCCCCGCAATATCGGGGGCAGAGCCGTGGACAGGCTCATACAGCGCTTTGGGCCGACCGTTCGCCATGGGCAGGCCAAGGCTGGCCGATGGCAGCATTCCCAAAGACCCCGTCAACATCGCCGCCATATCAGACAGCAAATCGCCAAACAGATTGTCGGTGACGATCACGTCAAATTGCTTGGGCCAGCGGCAAAGCTGCATCGCGCCCGCATCGGCATACATATGCGACAGTTCCACATCGGGATATTCTTTGTCGTGGATGTCTTGCACAACTTCGCGCCACAGAATGCCCGATTCCATCACATTGGCCTTTTCCATCGAGCAAACTTTGTTGCTGCGCTTGCGCGCGAGTTCAAAGGCCGAGCGCGCCACGCGGGCGATTTCAGATTCAGTATAGCGCTGGGTGTTGATGCCCACCCGCTCGTTGCCTTCGGTGAAAATGCCGCGCGGCTCACCAAAATAGACGCCGCTGGTCAATTCGCGCACGATGACAATATCCAGCCCCGCCACCACATCTTTTTTCAGACTGGAAAAATCCGCCAGCGCGTCAAAACATTGCGCGGGGCGCAGGTTGGAAAACAAATCCATTTCCTTGCGCAACCGCAAAAGCCCGCGCTCTGGCTTCACGCTGAAATCCAACACGTCATATTTCGGCCCGCCCACCGCGCCCAGCAGCACCGCGTCCACCTCTTGCGCGCGGGCCATGGTTTCGTCCGTCAAAGGGGTTCCGTGCGCGTCATAGGAACACCCCCCCACCAGCCCTTCGGACACGTCAAACTTGATCCCGCGCTTGGCATCAAACCAGCCGATGATTTTCTTCACTTCGGCCATAACTTCGGGGCCAATACCGTCGCCGGCTAAGATTAGGATGGATGGGTTTGTCATGGGTCTCTCGCATGGAAAAAAGGTTGGCGCTGGCCTAACCTTTGGCGCGGGGGC
>CAXNIF010000131.1:0-5574 GCA_964202345.1 Cypionkella sp. | reverse complement strand
ATCTTGCGGTGAAAATTTTTGGCCCGTGACAGGGTCTGCGGTTGTCATGATCTTGGTGGCAAGATCATCCGGGGCGGCCCCGCCCGCCAGTTGCGCCGCGCGTGCAAGGGTCAAATCCGTGATTAAAGCGCGAATTTTGGCCGCCGACGCGCGGGTGGCGCGGGCAAAGGGGCGCGGTAGCCATGCGGGCAGGGGCAACAACGCCGCCAAATTCAACAAAGGTTGGCTGCGCTGATAGGTTTTGAATTCAGAAAACACGGCCCATGCTGTCTGATCCTCGATGGGCAAGGAAAACAGCGTGCGAAATATAACATCTGCCGCCACATGCGAGGTTTCCGCCTCGATTTCCAAAACCCCCGGCTTTTGCGCCAGACGCGCCACCGCCGCCTGACCTGCGGCCAGCATCGCGGGGAAAGTATCGCGCAAGCGCCCCCCTTCAAAGGCAGGGTCAATAATGCGGCGTTGGCGTTTCCATTCCTCGCCATTTGTTAAAAAGACCGAATTTCCCAGCAAAGGCACAAGACCTTCGCGGATACGGCTTGATTTGGGGAAATCATCGGGGCGTTCGGTCAGCACCTGTGCGATCAATTTGGGATCATTGATCAGATAGCTGCGAAAAAACGGCGTGCGAAATTCGGCCATCCATGCGCGGTAAAGACGTTGCGGCGGCGCGGAAAGAATATCTTGGCGAAACAGCCGCACGAATTGCCAAAACGAAACGCGGTCACGGCGCGGCGTGGGTTTGGGCGGCAGGGCGCGCAAGATCATGGCGTCATTGTCCGATAGTGTGAGAGCGCCCGCGTGATGCGCTGGGGCGAAGGGGCCATGCCCGCATAGCGCTGGGCCAGCGTTTTGGCGCCCGCGGTGATGCGAAAGTAATCGTAATGGCCCGCACGGTCAAAAGCGTATAAATACTGGCAATGCAGGCGAAAGAACCTGTAGCGCAACTTGGCCCAAGTGTCGGGTGCTAGGGTGTTGCTAAAGGCACAAGATAAGATCAATGGCCAGCGCTGCTGCGCGGGGGCAACCCCCGTGACCGCAACAGGATCGCATAGCGCAAAGGCACAGGCATCACCGGGGGCGGTCACATCGACCCAAGTGATATCCGCGCGCTGAGAACAGTCGTGCAAATCCGCCCGCAGCCGCCATGCCCGGGGCAGGAATGACACCATTGGCACAACTTGGCCCAGCGTCAGCAGGCTGATTTCGGGGCGGGTATCTGGCACGCCCGCCCGCAAAAGATCTGCCAAAACCGTCACCCCCATATAGGCACCCGAGGAGTGGCCCACGATCAAAACTTCGTCGTAATCTTCATCCAAGGCGGCGCGAATTTTGGCCGTGAACTGCGCCATTCGATCACTGAGTGCAGGTGGGTAGTCCCCCCAATGGCGCGCCGAAAAGGCAAAATCATGCATCAAGTAATGGGCATATATGCGATGGTCATAGGCTTTGGCCGCCCGCAAGACCCCATATGCTGCAAGCAGGCCGACGGCGGCCAAGGCGGGATGCAAATGAGAAAATCCCCATCCCACAGCCCCCCCGATGAGACCCGCCACCACGGCTTGTAGGGCCAGAACAAGAACGGGATAAATTGCCGCCAAAGCGGGCCCACGGCGCAGACGGATTTGCCGAAAAAACGCCCCCGAAGCGGCGTAAATCCACAGGGTTTGCAGCATTTGGCCATAGGTGGCCAAAATCCCGTTGGGCATTGACGATTTGACGATGTCAGACCAAATCAACACCTCTGCATCTAAATCGCAAATGGCACCGTCCATCACGCCTTGGGCGCGCCAACGATAGGGGGTTTGCGCGTCTTTTTGGCGCGTGGCGGCCGGCTGCATCTGCACCAAATAGCCCGATATCGCCCCTTGGGCGGCACTCTCACTGCGATATAATTCGCGGTAACGGCGCGGCGGGAAGGGATCGTAACCTGGAATAAAAAATAATTTACGTCGAAAAGGGAGCTTGGAAATTTTCATCGGTTCACATCATCTACCTCTACCCCAATGTGGCCAAAAAGGGGATGTTTTCCAGCAGCCAAAAAGACATGGCCGAAAATCCGCCCGTCAGCATCAATAGCCCAATCGTCCACAAAAGCAGCCCCATGATCCGTTCAATCCGCGCGCCGTGGCGTTTAAGCAGATCAACAGCGCCGCTCATGCGGGTGAAAAAGCTGGCCACCAGCAAAAATGGCAGTCCCAAACCCATCGCATAGCCGCCCAAAAGTGTCATGGCGCGCCCCGCGTTATCTTGCTGCGCGGCAAGTGTCAAAATAGCGCCCAATTGCGGGCCGATGCAGGGCGTCCACCCAAAGGCAAAGGCCAGCCCTAACACATAGGCACCAAAGGCCGTGCCGCCCTTGGCCCCCGTTTCGATGCGCAGATCGCGGTCTAAAAACGACAGGCGAAAAATACCCAAGAAATGCGCGCCAAAGGTCATGATGGTCAGGGCGGCGATGGTGTTAAACCAAAACGTGTTGCCCAGAAAAAACGCGCCAAAGGCGGATGCGGCAAGGCCAAGCAGGATAAATACAGTCGAAAGGCCCAAAACGAAAAACAATGCCGCGACAATGGGTCTGCGGCCAGATTTCATCTCGCCCACGGAAATGCCTGACATATAGGCCAAATAGGGTGGCACAATGGGCAAAACGCAAGGGGAGAGAAACGACAGCGCCCCCGCCATCACGGCGACAATCAAACTGGGCAAGAGCGCTGCGTCTAAAATATCGATGCCAAACATCAAGACTTTCCTTTTTTACCAATCATAGCGCACAAACAACCCAGCGTCACGGGCGTGTTTGTCACAGTTTTGTGCAAATAGGTGGCAACTTGGCGCCGCTGCGGATATTTTGGCCCCAATGAAAGGGAAAAATGTGGATTTTGACATAGACAGCGATTGCATCGGCCTGCTGTGCCCTTTGCCAGTGCTGCGTGCGCGCAAGCTTTTGGCGGGGATGCAAAAGGGCCAAGTGCTAAAATTGAGGGCCAGTGATGCGATGGCGGCGATTGATGTGCCGCATTTTTGCGCGGATGCTGGGCATGAGCTGTTGGCGGTGCAGCCCTATGCCCAAGGCGCGGCCTATTTCATTCGGCATGGCGGGCAAAGCTAAGGCAATCAGACCCGCGAAGGGAAAGGGCAGCCCCTGGGCTGCCCTTTTTGGTTTGCTTAGGATTTCGCGCTCCACCATCCGCGTTTGCGCGGCTTATCGCTCGTGGGTTCTGGGCTAGGCGCTGTGGCCTGTTCCTCAGTGGGCGTTGGCGCGCTGGGCGGCAATTGGCCTTGATCCGCCGTCACTGACGGCGCTTCATCGGAAGGTGCCGATTTGGCCTTGCGCGGCGCGCGGGCGGGTTTTGCGGCGCTTGTCGCCGCCTCGGCGGTGGCCTCATCCCCTGTTGCGGCAGCCTTGCGGCGTCCGCGTGCGGCGGGTTTGGCGGGCGGTGCCTCGGCGGTGTCTTGCGGCCCCGAAAAAGCTTCGGCCACGGCATCCTCGGCGCTTTGCGGGGCGGCGGTGTCCGCCTCATTTTTCCGTGCCTTGCCGCCACGTGGGGCGCGGCTACGTTTTGGCTTTGCCTCTGGTGCGGTTTCGGCCGCGTCATTTGGCGCGTCTGCCGCATCGGCAGGGGCGCTGTCTTCTGCGCCTTCGTCTTGCCCCTCGCTTGCATCGCCTTGTTGGCCCGCAGCGCGCGGCTTGCGGCGGCGGCGGCGGCGGCGTTTCTTGCCGCCCTCGCCATTGCCATCGCCTTTGGGCGCAGCGCCCGCTTCTTCGGCCTCTGGCTCGATGATATCGTCCAGAACCTCGTCTTCCAATTCATCTTCGGCGACAGGCGCGCCCATCAAGCTGGCATTGCCCGAAATGACCGAGTTTTGATCTGGCACTTGCCGCATGGCGGTTTTGAATTTCTCGATGGTAAAGTCGGGGCTAATCATCGCAGGGTCGCATTCAATACGCACTGACATGCCCGTGCGCGCCTCGATCAAGGCGATATGTTCGCGCTTATTGTTGATCAGGAAATTGACAATCCCAATTGGCGCACGCAGCAATACCTCGCGCGAGCGTTTGCGCGTGCCTTCTTCTTCAAGGGCGCGCAGAACCTGCAAGCCAAGACTGTCATCGCTGCGAATGATCCCCGTGCCGTGGCAATGGGCGCAAGGCTGGGTCGTGCTTTCCAGCATACCAGGACGCAGACGTTGGCGCGACATTTCCATCAGGCCAAAGCCCGAAATGCGGCCCACCTGAATGCGGGCGCGGTCGGTTTTCAAGCGATCTTTCAGGCGCTTTTCGACAGCGGCATTGTTGCGCCGTTCTTCCATGTCTATAAAATCAATCACGATCAGGCCCGCAAGGTCGCGCAAGCGCAATTGCCGCGCCACTTCTTCGGCGGCCTCGAGATTGGTTTTCAAGGCGGTGTCTTCGATCGAGCCTTCTTTGGTCGCGCGGCCCGAGTTGACGTCGATGGCCACCAAAGCCTCGGTGATGCCGATCACGATATAGCCGCCCGACTTGAGCTGCACGGTGGGGTTAAACATGCCCGACAGATAGCTTTCCACGCCATAGCGCGCAAACAAAGGCGTGGGGTCCGTGTAGCGCCGAACTTGCTTGGCATGGGCGGGCATGATCATGCGCATGAAATCTTTGGCCGTGCGATACCCTGTCTCGCCTTCGACCAAGATTTCCTCGATGTCCGCCGAATACAAATCACGGATGGTGCGCTTGATAAGGTCGCCCTCTTCGTAAATCGCAGCGGGGGCCATGGATTTTAGCGTGAGTTCGCGAATTTGTTCCCACAAGCGCATGAGGTATTCGTAATCGCGCTTAATCTCAGGCTTTGTGCGCTTGGCCCCTGCGGTGCGGATAATCAGCCCCGCGCCTTCGGGCACTTCGATTTCTTGCGCAATTTCCTTTAGCTTTTTGCGATCTGCCGCTTGGACGATTTTGCGCGAAATGCCGCCGCCGCGCGCCGTATTGGGCATCAACACGCAATAACGCCCCGCCAGCGACAAATAGGTGGTGAGCGCCGCGCCTTTATTGCCGCGTTCTTCTTTCACCACTTGCACCAACATGATTTGGCGCACTTTGATCACTTCTTGGATTTTGTAGCGCCGCGCGCGGGGGCGGCGGGGGGCGGCGATTTCTTCGGAGATATCCTCTTCTGCGATGGACTCGATGTCGTCATCGGTGTCAGAGGCGTGGTCTATCGCCCGAAAGCTGCCGTCATCATCATGATTGGCATCATGATTTGCGTCATGGTGGCTGTGGCCCGCCTCATGGGCAGGGTCTTCGTCCAAATCCAGCACTTCCATGCCAGCGGGGGCGGCGATATCGGTCAATTCAGGGCCGCTGATCGTCTCGTCGCCCTCGATGGGGTGGGCCATGCTGCTGGGGCCTGTATCACCATCATTTTCAGGGGCGAAATCAGCTGCGGCAGTGTCGTCAGGATTTTGGTCGTCAGAAATTTGGTCTTGGGCGGGCAGGGCGTCTTGCGCTGCGGCCAAGGTGTCATCTGTCACGGCCGCTTCGGCCTCATCGCGGCGCTTGTCGCCATTTCGGCTGCGACCCCGGCCACGGTTGCGGCG
>CAXNIF010000130.1:0-5578 GCA_964202345.1 Cypionkella sp. | reverse complement strand
ATGGTAAACGAACGCAAGATTTTCGAATAATTTTCTACATTTTTCGGCAAAACCCATAGTTTTCGCCCGAATTCAGCCCGCCGCCCAGCGCCCGCGCGCGAATTTTCCGATCTTTTCCAACAAAGGCGCCAATTTTGGCGGGCAATCTTGTTGCCCTGTGATCATGGCGTAAAGATCTTGATCGTTTTCTTCCAGCACGGCATCGTATAATGATAAATCGCTCTCATCCAGCGTGGCAAGATATGCATCCGCATAGGGGCCAAGGATCAAATCCATCTCTTTTGTCCCGCGCCGCCAACTGCGCATGGCCATTCTTTTCAGCCTTGCCTCTTGGGTTTCCATCGACATTCCCGCTTGCGCACCATTCCACCCCGCCATAGAACACCGCGCAAAATAATGCCAGCCTTAGGAGGCCATTGTGCCGTTTTTGTCCCAAACTCTTGCCCGCGTGAAACCATCGCCCACCATCGCCGTCACCACCAAAGCCGCCGAGCTGAAGGCAGCGGGGCGCGATGTGATCGGTTTGGGCGCGGGCGAGCCAGATTTTGACACCCCCGCCAATATCCGCGAGGCGGCCAAGCGCGCCATTGACAGCGGCAAGACGCGCTACACCGCCGTGGACGGCATTCCCGAATTGAAAAAAGCCATTTGCGATAAGTTCCTGCGCGAAAACGGCCTGACCTATACGCCCGCGCAAATCAGCGTGGGCACGGGGGGAAAGCAAATTTTGTACAACGCGCTGATGGCCACCTGTAACATCGGCGATGAGGTGATTATCCCCGCGCCCTATTGGGTGTCCTATCCTGATATGGTGGAATTGGCGGGCGGCACCCCCGTGCCTGTTGTGGCGGGTATTGAAACCGATTTCAAACTGACCCCTGCCCAATTGGAAGCGGCAATCACGCCAAAGACCAAATGGTTCATCTTCAACAGCCCCTCAAACCCCACGGGCGCGGGCTATACGGCGGCAGAGCTGCGCGCGCTGTGCGATGTTTTGCTGCGCCATCCGCATGTTTGGATCATGTCGGATGATATGTATGAACATCTGGTCTTTGATGATTTCAAATTCACCACCCCCGCCCAGATTGAACCCAAATTGTATGATCGCACCCTCACCTGCAACGGCGTATCCAAATCCTATGCGATGACGGGTTGGCGCATTGGCTATGCGGGCGGGCCGGTGCATCTGATCAAGGCCATGGGGACGATTCAATCGCAAAGCACCTCCAACCCTTGTTCGGTATCGCAATATGCCGCGCTTGAGGCATTGACAGGCCCCCAAGATTTTCTGGCCCCCAACCGCGCGCTGTTTCAAGGCCGCCGCGATTTGGTCGTCGCCATGCTCAACGCCGCCAAGGGCATCACTTGCCCCAAGCCAGAAGGCGCGTTCTATGTCTATCCCGATATTTCAGGCTGCATCGGCAAAACCACGGCCACGGGTAAGAAAATCAACAATGACGAAGATTTCGCCACCTATTTGCTGGAAGATACCGGCGTGGCCGTTGTTTTTGGCGCGGCCTTTGGCCTAAGCCCCAACTTCCGCGTGAGTTATGCAACCTCTGATGTTATACTAACCGAAGCCTGCACAAGAATCCAAAATTTTTGCGCGGCCTTGACGTAACGAGGTAAGATGACGGGCGCGCCACCAGACTACTATTTTCGGATCCGTGACAACGGGGCTGCGGTGTTTCGTGTCAGCACCAAAAACCAGCAGAACCGGCTTGAGCTGGATGAGATCGCCAGCGTCAATGTCAAGAACGGGTCGATCAAACCGCATGGCGGCAAAGGCTTGACCCCTGCCGATCAGGCCGCCATCGCCCTATGGCTGGAGGAGCGCAACGCCCTCATGGCCAGGCGCGAGATGGACGATATCTTGCGCAGTATCGATCACATGAACCAAACCACGCATTGGGCGCAATCGCGCGCCAGCGCGGCCGAGCTAGAGGCTGTGACCGATAAGCTGCTGATGGCCATGCATGATTTGCGCGCGGTCTTGGTGCGCAAAAAATCTGAACGTGTCCTTAGCACCAAAGACAGCAGCAAGGGCGCGGCTTAGCGCGCCAATTTTGGCGCTTTGGCCCAAAACCGCCACATCAGCGTGACTGCTGCCAGCGCCAGCCCCAGCGTCAGGCCCAGCCATAGGCCAATCCCGCCCATGCCCAGCACAAAGGCCAGCACATAGGCGGCGGGCATGCCAATCACCCAATAGCTAAAGGCGGCAGCCATCATCGGCACACGGGTATCATGGATGCCGCGCAATAAGCCCAGCGCGACCACTTGCATCGCATCGGCCACTTGAAACAGGGCAGAAATCGCCAGCAACGTGACGCCAAAGGCCAAAATCATCGGCGCTTCGGGGGCGCTTGTGTCTAGGAAAAGGGCAATCAGAACCTGCGGCAGGGTCAAAAAGGTGCAAATCACCACCAGCGCAAAGCCAAAAGACAACCCAATCACCACGCGCGCACCATCGCGCAGACCGCGCGCATCTTTCGCGCCGAGCGCGTGGCCCGTGCGAATTGTTGCGGCATTGGACAGGCCCAGATGCACCATAAAGGCCAGCGCGGTGATCTCAAGAACAATGCCGTGCGCCGCCAATTCTTTGGTGCCAATCCATCCCATCATGATCGCCGTGGCGGCAAACAGGCCCGACTCGGCCAATAAGGTCACCCCAATCGGCCAGCCAAGGCGAAAGACTTGCCCCATCGCCGCCCAATCGGCCCGCCAAAACCGCTGGAATAATCTATATCGGCGCAATTGCGGCAAAAGCCCCGCATAGGCCAGCAGCACCGCCATCGAGACAATCTGCACCATAACCGAAGCCAAAGCCGCCCCCGAAATCCCCATCTGCGGCGCGCCCCATGCCCCAAAAATCAAGGCATAATTCAGCAGTCCATTGGCGGGAATAGCGGCAACTGTCACCCATAAGACGATTTGCGTGCGCCCCAGCGCGGCCAAATAGCTTTTGATCGCCATAATCACCAAGGCGGGGATCATCCCAAGACCGCCAATGCGCAGGTAATCTTGCCCCAAAGCCGCGACATCGGGCGACTGGCCCAAGGCACGCAAAACGGGCTCTGAATACCAAAACAGCGGATAGGTCGCCAGCCCAAAGCCAATCGACAGCCACAGACCCATCCGAGCGGCGCGGCGCACCCCTGCTTCGTCATCTGCGCCCAGACTTTGCGCCACCATCGGCATCACCGCATTTGCAAAGCCAGATCCGAAAATGAACACCACAAAGAACACCGAAGTGGCAATCACCATCGCGGCCAAATCGGTGACGCCGTACCAGCCCATCATCACCGTATCGACCACATGCAGCGACATTTGCGCCAAATGGCTGCCGATCAAAGGCAAGCCCAGCACCAAAGTGGCGCGGGCGTGGTGCGGGTAGCTTTGGCGGTGTTGATCCTTCATGCCACAGTGCTAACCTTGCCCCCAATCCATGGCAAGGTGCGAAACGGCAGGGCGCGCCCGTTTAGACGGCTCCCGCCAGCGCCATTGCCGCGCCACTGGCAATCATGGCCCCTGCCGCCACTTCCGCCCAAGGCAAAACGCGCGCAACTTGGCCCAGACCCAAGCCGCCAAAGGCCCCTTCGCGCGCGGCCACAGACCCCAGCGCGACAAAGGCCGTAAACAGCGCCGTGCCAAGCCCCATCACAAATGCGCCCGCAATGCCCGCCAAGGCCAGCCCTAATTGCCATGTCAAAATCAACACCAACACCGCCCCCGTGCAAGGCCGCATGGCAATGCCCAAAACCAGCGCGATCACTTCGCGGGGGGAATGGGCGGCCTCGACTTGCGCAGCGCTTGGCCCATGGGCATGGCCGCAATCGGGGCCGTGGTGATGCGCGTGCGCGTGCCCCCCATCATCACCCTGCGCCGGTTCAACGGCACGGCCATAGACCCGCCACAGCGCGCGCAGCCCGCGCCACAGCACATAAAGCCCCAAGCCCAAAAGCGCGGCGCTGCCCAGCGGGGCGATCACGCCCTCCACACGCTCGGCCGCGACCTGCCGCGACAGGCCCAGTATCGCCACAAACAGATAAACCGCCGCCACCGCCACGCCCGCCTGCGCCAGCGACGAGATCAGCGAAAGTAGCGCCAGCTTGCGCGCCGTCACCCGCCGCGCCACTCCGTAACCACCAATCACCAACTTACCATGGCCCGGCCCTGCGGCGTGCAACAAACCCTAGGCAAAGCATATCGCAAAAAACGCCGCCAGCGCCCCTGCCTCGCCGGCCCGCAGCGCGCGAATGGCCCCCGCAAGACGTGCCTGCACCTCGCGCTGACTGTCGCGCAGCCATGCCGAAACATCGCCCAACAGCCCCGCGCCCCATAGGCCCAACATCAGAGCCGCAAAAATCATCAAGGCCAGCGTCAATCGCCACATGTCACGCGCACCTCCTCGGCATAGGCCGCCCCGATGGCGGGAAAGTCGGCCTCGACATCTTCGTCGGCGCCATATTCGGCCAAGGCGGCCAGCAGGGCTTCATCGGCGGCGGTTCGGTCTGGCATGAATATCTGGGCGCTACAGGCCCGAGGCGCCCCCGCATAAGATAGGGCCGCCCCCGTGATCGCATAGGCGGCGTAAAAGCCCGGATCATAGACCTGAATCGTCAGCGTTTGCCCTATATTTAGGGGCAAGGGACGCGACAGATCGCGGATATGGGTGGTGATGATGCGCCCGTCTTTGTAATCGGCGGTATAATCGCGGGGGCGGGAGAGGCCGACCTCGGCCCCGCCCAGCAGCGCATAGCTGTCCCCCGGAAAGCCCGGATCCCAATTCATATCAAACCCCGTCAAAGTGGCCTTTTCCTCTGGGGTCAAAACCCCGTCCCCATCCATATCCAGCCCCAAATCGGCGGTATATTGCAAGGAGGAAAGATCATCATAAACCCATGTAATCAAAACAGATTCCGCCGCACCATCCGCCCCGAACATCACCTCGACGGCGGTGTCCAAAAACATATGCGGATGCGCCAGCGCAGGGGGGGCCGCAAAGACAAGGGGGGCCGCAAGGGACAGGATCAAAGGGGCAAATCGGGCGCGCATGGGGCTAATATAACCCGCCCCCCGCGCCCCGCAATGGGCGATGTGCTGGGGCGTAGACTTTCGGCAGATTTGGGCCATGATGGCGTATGGCATCCGTCCCGCGCCCGTATGGCATCCGTATGGCATCTGTCCCGACAGTGGTGGGGCTACTGGGCACTTGCCAAAACCGCGATACCCGCTCAGATTGTGCGGGTGGGGGTGATGATGCTGAGATCGGTCAAAGACTATGAGGATGAGGGAAAGCTGACCACCGCCGAACGCGCGCTGATCACCGCCGTGCGGGCGGGGCAGGATTGCGCGCTGTCCACCACCCGCCCCGATATGGCCACCGACGCCAACACCATCCGCGCCGATCTGCTGGCGCTGCTGATCATAGGCGGGAAGGATGGCGATGACCTGCACCCCGTGGGGGTGACGCTGGTTGGCGGCTATATCTCAGGCACCCTGACGCTAACCCACCGCCTCGCGGTGGGGGAGACAGGGCTATTCAATTGCCATTTTGACAGCGCGCCCGAAATGCGCG
>CAXNIF010000129.1:0-5612 GCA_964202345.1 Cypionkella sp. | reverse complement strand
GATTTGGGCGCGAATGCGTTTCAAACCTTTTGGCATGTGTTGCTGCCCAATTTGGGCACGGCGCTTCTGGCGGGCGGGATGCTGGCCTTTGCCCTGTCGTTTGACGAGGTGATTGTGACCACCTTCACCGCAGGCCAACAAGCCACCTTGCCGATTTGGATGCTAGAGGAACTCATCCGCCCGCGCCAACGCCCCGTGACCAATGTGGTTGCGATGATTGTTTTTGCTGCAACGTTTTTCCCCATCCTCGCCGCCTATTATTTAACCCGACACGGGTCGGATACAGCGGGCGGCGGCAAATGAAAGGACCGGCCATGACCCTGCACACCCAGCTTTTGATCGGCGGCACGTTTGAGGCCGGCCAGGATACGAATGAGCAAATCATCAACCCGCGAAATGGGTCGTTGATTTTGGAACTGGCAGATGCCTCGACAGACCAAGTTGACCGTGCTGTTGCCGCCGCGCGCCGCGCTTTTGACCACTGGTCGCGCACCACGCCCGCCGCACGTTCGGCTGCCTTGCTGCAAATAGCTGATCGGATTGAGTCCGAGACCGATAGTTTCGCCGCTCTAGAGGCGCTGAACTGCGGCAAGCCAATCAATGCAGCAAAGGGCGATGAAATTCCCGCGATTGTCGATTGCTTTCGCTTTTTTGCGGGGGCGGTGCGCTGCCAGCAGGGTACAATGGCGGGCGAGTATCTGGCGGGCCACACCTCGATGATCCGCCGTGATGCGATTGGTGTCATCGCGTCCATTGCGCCATGGAATTACCCGCTGATGATGATGGCGTGGAAATTGGCGCCCGCAATCGCAGGCGGCAATACCGTGGTGTTCAAACCCTCTGAGCAAACCCCCCTAACGGCCTTGAAAATGGCGCGGATATTGGCCGAAGTTTTGCCCGAGGGCGTGGTCAATGTGGTAACTGGGCGCGGGCAGACGGTGGGCAACTATCTGATCAACCATCCTGGGGTGGATATGATCTCGCTCACGGGCGATGTCGCCACGGGGCGCAAGATGCTGGATGCCGCCGCCAAAACGGTGAAGCGCACGCATTTGGAGCTGGGTGGCAAGGCACCTGTCTTGGTGTTCGATGATGCTGATATTGCCAGCGTTGTAGATGGGCTGCGCGCCTTTTCGTTTTATAATGCGGGGCAAGATTGCACAGCGGCTTGCCGTGTTTATGCGGGCAAAAAGGTATATGACAATCTGGTAGCAGATCTTACGGCAGCGGCGGCTTCGATCACATTGGCCGCCGAAGATGACACAACAAACGAGATCGGGCCGTTGATCAGCCAGCGCCAACGCGACCGCGTGGCCAGTTTCGTGAACCGCGCCCGCGATCAAAACCACATACAAGTTACCACAGGCGGTGAGGCGATGGAGCAGGGTAATTACTACAAGCCTACCGTCATTGCAGGCGCCACTCAACAAGACGAAATCGTGCGGCGAGAAGTGTTTGGGCCTGTTGTGTCTATCACCCCTTTTGATGATGTTGACCAAGCGGTGACTTGGGCAAATGACAGTGACTATGGGCTGGCCTCGTCTGTTTGGACGCGCGATGTGGGTCGCGCCATGGAAACGGCGGCGCGTCTGCGTTATGGCTGCACATGGATCAACACGCATTTTATGCTGACCAATGAAATGCCGCATGGAGGCCTAAAGCAATCGGGCTATGGCAAGGACATGTCATCCTATGCGCTGGAGGATTACACAGTCGTGCGCCATGTGATGATCAAACATGGCTAGGTGTTAAATCCCAGTGAGAGCGGCAGTGCAAAAGTGATCCACGGAAGTGGCCAGATAATCGCGCTGCGGGTGAGCTGCCACGGGATTTTTCCTGCAAGAGAGTCCGGCCCATAGAGAAGACGGATGACGATGAAAGCAAATCGGACAGACGAGCAGATCATTGGGATCTTGCAGGTCGAGGCGGGCAAGGAAACGGTCCGGGGGATCAATTTCCCGACCAATGGAACCCAAAGCTGAAGCGGCTGTTGGCCGAGCAGATACTCGAGTGAGCCATTGAGGCGCCATTGGTTCAAGCCCAATGGCGAACGCGGCGATGAGGGAACTGCTGTCAAAAAATGGGAACGCCTGCCTCGAAGCGCGAGGCTGCCGCGCATCTCAAGGCCCTGTTTTGCTTCAATAACAAGCAAGCATTAAGCAAACAGTCCGGGGGACTGTTTGCAGCGCGGCTGGGGCGTGCGAGATTGCGGGCGCGGACCGCACGTTTGTGCGATACCAGTCGCAGCGCCCCGCAGACACGGCGCTGCGCGGTCGGTTGCGTGATCTGGCCAACGAGCGGCGCAGGTTCGGCTACAGGCGGCTTGTTGTGCTTTTGCGGCTTGGTTGACCGCTGCTCTGGCCCACGACTTCGACACCGCGCGCAACTAGCCTGAAGCACTTGTTGAATGACGAGGCCCAGCGCAAGTTTGCGATTCTGACGTGAGCGTGATCCGCTTTAATCCGCCAGCATCCGCGCTCGATAGGGGGAAGTAATGAGGGAGGTAATTTAAGGTTTTTGTTTAAAAACAATAAGCTAATTTGGTAAATTGGCGGAGGGCGCGGGACTGGCGTCGAACATTCTCCACTATGGATCATCATATAGATGTTCTAAATCAATAGGATGGACAATTTTCGCTCAAGGCACTGCTTGTCCTTAAATTGTGCAAAGCCGACTTTTTTGTTGATTTCGCATTTTTATGACTGCCAACTTGGCCCCTGTCATGGCGCGCTGGGAAAAATCGATACAACCTCGGCCTCTGTGCCAGCCTCCCGCCACATCACGCCATACACAAATCCAGACATCCCATAGACCATCTGCGTGACGATGATGAACCTGATGTCCTGCGTTGCGATGATCAGTTGAAAATCTAACGACTGTTCAGGCGGGTTGCGCCCATCAAGGCGTGAGAGACGGCACCATTCATCATCACTACAGACGATTTCTCCGCCTGAGAATGTCATCAAAACCTTAGCCCATTCCGCGTCTTTATCGGACAATCTCTTTGCATGGGCGATTATGCCGTGAACCATAGCCGGAGAAATACGATCGCTGGGTTGGAAATCAGACACGAGCGACTTCTCATCCAACTGCGCTAACGCCCAGCACTGGGCACGGATCGTCTGAATCACAGTCCAAGTATCGCGCAAGTTGTCACGTGGCGTTCCGCTGCCCAGAGGTTTCGCAACCAGATCTGTGCAGCCGTCGATACCTGCTACAAAGAATTGTATGTCCGAAGACAAACGCTCCAGCACATCAGATACAACAGATTGCATTTGAAGCGGCTGGCCACCCGCATCCCGAGGATAGATTCCAAATCGGACTGATCCAGTTTCCGCTAGGGACACCTGAACATGACCACCAGAACATACCAAAGCAAGAGCAAGAAATCTAAGGATATTCAGCCGCATCCATGAAAAGATCGAAGACATACTGGTTTCTTTCGTCGCTCGGACCCGTGCGGCGGGACTGCCTTGCGGCTTCTTCCCAATCACCGTCAAGTATAGCTTGACGCAACATACTGAATTGCGCCAGCCCAGTAGGGCCAAGGTTGTAGATCATATCCCACAGTGCAATCTGCGCGGTCAAGGGCAGATTCCCGAAACTTGGGTACTGCTTTAGCAAAGCCTCAAAATCTCCACGGATATGGTCTGCAACAAGGTCATCGATATCAACCTGAGTCAAGTATAGCGTCGTGAACGGCTCATAATATGCAGCGCCGCGAGTCTGTGATGCCTCCATACCCGCGATCCGATCATACTCGGCGCGTATTTCGGCCTGTGTCGCGCGAGCATCAGTCGCGCGGCTTCGGAACGGTATCGCGACTGCACTGGACGCGTCTGGCAACATTTTTCCCTTGCCGACCGTTACGAACCCTCGTGTGTCGAGATACATGTGATCAACGTTTCCCTCCCACTCTTCAAGGTCAGAAGTAAATGCATCGACGGACGGCGTTACGCGTGCCCAGTATCCTTCTACACCTAAGGGTCGGGCATAGCACCTACAACCGAAATCCGTCGATGGATGACCGCCGGTAGGAGGTGTATCCCAACGAAAAATCTGATTACTTCGTTCGGCATGATTTTTCCTAACACGTCCGTCTTGCTGGCTTGTCCAGACGTAGTACTCTATCTGCATTGCTGTTTGTTGTTCTTGATTGAGAAAACCAGTCAACACAGCCAGTGCTCGTTGTTGTCCTGAAGGGCTTACAAGATTAAACCCCTCACGATCAATTGCCGCTTGCACTACAAACACGGCCTCCTCCTTCAGGCCATCCATATCTAGATCAGACAGACCAGCAGCCGAAAACTCAAACGGCTTGGTCTTTAGGATTGCCTGCGCGGTTGAACCGAAAGTCTGATGCCAAATGCGGTCCAGCCAACTTTGAACGGAGGCTTCTTGCCCTGAGTCGTTTTGTTTCGCCTCTAGAACTGATTGATACCGTAAATTCAGGCTAAACGTCTTGGTGCCACCAAAGCGAATGAAGCTTTCAAAGCAAGATCGACACATTCCATCCCCCACAAACGACTGTGATTAGCGGAATACACTGGCCCCGTTTGCGAATGGTAATTGCACCGCGCGATCAAAGAGACGGTTCGACGACAGGGACTCTCGAAATTGGCGGAAGCGGTGGCCGCCAGCGCTTAATTCGCACTGCATCGGTAACATCCTCAACCCACTGATAATAAACACTTTAAAGGTTTCTCTTGTTCGCCGTCATCCGCTGCGATACGGTATAAGTCGCGATGCATTGGGGGAAGAAAAGGGGGAAGCGAAAATGGGAGAAGACAAGGCCGAGACAAAGGGTGGCGGGTTGACTGTGAGCAAAGTGAAAACTGCCAAGCCCGGCAAGTATCACGACGGCGCAGGAACCGGACTATTCCTGCGCGTGGACCCTAACGGCGGGCGCTTTTGGATTCAACGCGTGACCATCCGCGGCAAGCGGCGGGAGATTGGCCTCGGCGGCTTCCCCATCGTCGGGCTGGCAGATGCGCGCAAGGCAGCACTCGCCAACAAGCAGATGGCCTACAGTGGTGGTGACCCTCTGGCCGAGCGGCGGAAGACACGCGAGACCCTGAGCTTTGCGGATGCTGTCGACCGCTACCTTTCCGCGAAGCTGGATGAATTTCGCAACGAAAAGCACCGCAGGCAATGGCGCGCGACGCTCGACACTTATGCCCGCCCAGTCTTGGGGGATATGCCGGTACGCTCGATCGGCGTGGCTGATGTGCTGCGGGCGGTGCAGCCGATATGGTCGGACAAGACGGAAACAGCCTCACGGCTGCGCGGGCGGATTGAAAACGTGCTGTCATGGGCAACGGTGGCGGGGCATCGTGAGGGGCCGAACCCGGCGCGCTGGAAGGGCAACCTTTCCGAACTGCTGCCCAAGGCCGCCAAGGTGGCAAAGTCTGACAATCAACCGGCGCTGGCGCTGGTCGACATACCTAGCTGGTGGGCAGATCTGGTTCAGCGCGAGGGGATGGCGGCACGAGCCTTGGAGTTCATCACACTGACAGCGGCGCGTTCTGGCGAAGTGCGAGGCATGAAGTGGGAGGAAGTCGACTTTGGCCCTCAGGACAGTAACGATGCCACCGACAATACCCCTCGCGCCG
>CAXNIF010000128.1:0-5615 GCA_964202345.1 Cypionkella sp. | reverse complement strand
GTTCTTGCAAGTTATGCTTTTCACCAGGGATGTAGGAAATCACCTCGAACCCATTGGTCAGGCGCACTTTGGCAACCTTCCGCATGGCCGAGTTCGGCTTTTTCGGGGTTGTCGTGTAAACGCGGGTGCAAACGCCCCGCTTTTGTGGGCAAGATTCCAAGTGCTGCGACTTAGACTTGCGAACCACCGGCGATCGCGGCTTGCGGATCAGTTGTTGAATCGTTGGCATTCAAGTTCCTCGTTTTGCCCATACCGGGCTGTCAATACTCGCGCCCAGCGGGGCGCTCCTCTTCTCGACGTCCTTTTGTGCGAATCACAAAAAGATAATACCGCATTCGTCCCTATTCAGGGCCGACACGGTGGAATTCCAGAGGATCGGAGCGAAAATCACCCGGATCATGACCACATCAAGCATTAATTGCCAAAAGAAACCCCAATCGGCCCCTTTGGTTGAGGCGGCTGATAGTTTGGATTCGCTCGCTTGTCAACAGCGGGGAATGGGTTGGGGGCCTTGGCAGGCGGGATTAGTGGCGCGGCTTCGGCCAGAGGGCGGCGACGAAAACCGTCACCAGCGCCGTCAGCAGCGCCGCGAAAATTGCATCCGAAAGGAAATGCCCCCCGGTCACGATACGGTGCATAAACACAAAGGCGAAAATTCCTGCCAAAACCGCATAAAGCGCGCGCACGCGCTGTGGGCCCAGCCAAGCCGAATGGTATTGGATCAAGATGACACCCGACAAACAAAACGCCGTTGTGCTGGACACTTCGCCCGACACAAAGCTGCAATTATTTGCGCAGATCCCGTTCCATTCACCCACGGCCCGAAAAGGGGCGGTGCCGTCAAAGTCAAGCACTCTAACGGGGCGAGGGCGCCCAGAAAATGACTTGAGAATCGCATTGACCAGAATGCCGGGGCCAAGAACAAAGCTCCAGAAAATGACGTTCCATTCGCGGGTCGGCAAAATGCGCTGTGGCCAATATTGGCTATGGCTTAGGGACAAAGCAATGACGCTGGCCAAGATTAGGCCCAAGGACAGGTTCCAAAAGAATTGGCGCGGCAGCTCTAGCCAACTGCGGTTTTGACCCCAAAATGCACCATCTGCGAAGAACAGCCTTGATACAGCAATATCCAAAGCTGGCACATTCGAAAACAGCCAATAGCTGAGGATAAGGCCCGCCAGAAGCAAGGGAAGTAGGTATTTATGCGTCAATGCCTGCAAAGTTCACCCGTTCAAATCTTGTGTTTCTGTGCCTGCCGCAGCGTCACAACGCCAGAGCCCACCACGATCGCAGCTCCCAACAAAGCATATATATCAGGCAAAGAGCCAAAAAACACCCAACCGAACAATAATGCCCATAAAAGCGCGGTATAGCGGAATGGCGCCACAAGGGCGACATCGCCTATGCGCATCACCATAACCACGCTGACATAGCCCACCACCAGCGCGGCTGTTGCCCCAAAGATCATCAACGCTTGGGCGATGGATACGCTGTGCCAGCCCTCCAACAGCCCACCCAAAAGCCCAAGAAAAGTCACGCTGATCGAGGCCCAAACCGCCACAGTGATCGAAGGCATCGCCTCGGATACATGCCGCGTCGACAGATCGCGCAGCACCACACAAGCCACCGAGATTAACCCAAGAACAGACCAGCGATCAAAACCTTCAAAGCCGGGCTTAATGATCAAAAGCACGCCAACCAATCCCGCGCCAATAGCCGCCCAAATCTTGGCAGAAATCGCCTGGCGATACAAAAACGCCGCAGCCAAGGTCACAGCCAAAGGCAAGGCCTGCATGATGGCCGATAAAGTGGCAAGTGGCATGTGCATCAGCGCAGTCAAAAAGGTGACTGTGGCCAATACCTCCGCGATGGTGCGCAAGATGAGCATGGCGCGATCTTTGCCCTTTGGCCAAAGCCGAAAATGCCCTTCGCGCCAATACCCAAGCGCCAAAAGCGCTGCACTCGCCCCCAGCCCACGCAAGGTGATCACTTGAAATAATGGCAAATCTTGGGTCAGGGCCTTCATAAAGCTGTCATTGACCACAAAGGAAAGCATCGCCAAACACATCAACAAAATGCCGCGCAGGTTGTCAGACATTGCTTGATGGCCTTTTAAATAAAAAGCCCCGTGGTTTCCCACGGGGCCAATTTTGTTGCGCGCCCGATCAGGATGCTTCGCTGTCAAATGCCTCTGGCGATGGCGCCGCGAGGGCAGCCGCCGCCTCGGCATCAGAGCGGCGGGCATCAATGACAAGCGTATCGCGGTCGGTTGCGATTTTCTTGACATTGCGCGTGGCCCCGCCCGTGCCGGCGGGGATCAAGCGGCCCACGATGACGTTTTCCTTCAGGCCAACCAGCTTGTCACGTTTGCCTTGCACCGAGGCTTCGGTCAACACGCGGGTGGTCTCTTGGAAGGACGCTGCCGAAATAAAGCTGCGCGTTTGCAAGCTGGCCTTGGTGATCCCCAAAAGGATCGGCTCGGCCACAGCAGGACGCATGCCATGGACATGCGCCTTGTGATTGGCTTCTTCCAATTCGTGCTTGTCGACATTCTCGCCTTTCAGCAAGGTCGTCTCTCCGCTGTCCAGCACCTCGAATTTTTGCAGCATTTGGCGCACGATCACTTCGATATGTTTATCGTTGATCTTAACGCCTTGCAGACGATAGACGTCTTGCACTTCGTCGATCATGTAATTTGCCAAAGCTTCGACGCCGAGAATGCGCAAAATGTCATGCGGCGCTGGGTTGCCGTCCATGATGTAATCGCCCTTTTGGACAAAGTCGCCTTCCTGCACAGGAATATGCTTGCCCTTGGGGATCATGTATTCAACCGCTTGCAGCGTGTCATCTACGGGTTCGACTGTGATACGGCGCTTGTTCTTGTAGTCCTTGCCAAAGCGCACGTAGCCATCCATTTCGGCGATGATCGCGTGATCTTTCGGGCGGCGCGCCTCGAACAATTCGGCCACGCGGGGCAGACCCCCCGTGATGTCTTTGGTCCTGGCGCCTTCGCGCGGAATACGGGCCACAACATCGCCGGGGCGCAGCTCTTGACCTTCTTCGACCGACAAAATCGCATCCACCGACATTGGATAGGTGATCGGATTGCCCGCATCATTGCGCACAGGCTCGCCAGTGGCGGGGTCCATCACAATAACTTCGGGTTTCAAATCGCCGCCTTTGGGGGCAGAGCGCCAATCCGACACGATTTTTTGCGTCATGCCCGTGGCTTCGTCGGTATCTTCGCGCAGCGAGATACCAGCGATCATATCCTTAAACTTGGCCACGCCTGCCTTTTCGGCAATGATTGGCAAAGTATAGGGGTCCCATTCAAACAATTTGTCGCCGCGTTTAACAGCGGCCCCATCTTTCACATGCAACTTTGCCCCATAGGTCAACTTGTGCACTGCACGCTCTTGGCCGGCCTCGTCGATGATGGCAAGAGACATGTTGCGGCCAACCACAATCTGTTCGCCCGCTGCATTGGACAGGGTATTTTGATTGCGAAGCTCAATTTTTCCTTCTTGGCTAGCCTCAAGGAAGGATTGCTGTCCGCCTTGCGCCACGCCGCCAATGTGGAAGGTGCGCATGGTGAGCTGCGTGCCGGGCTCGCCGATGGACTGGGCGGCGATGATGCCGACAGCCTCGCCGATATTGACCAAAGTGCCGCGCGCCAAGTCACGCCCGTAGCACAGCGCGCAAACGCCCTCTTCCGCGTCGCAGGTCAATGGGCTGCGAATACGGGCCGAAGCCACAGCAGCCTGATGGATAAGATCGGCGCGGCGCTCGTCAATCAATTCACCGCGCGCAACCAAGACTTCGGCAGTGCCTGGAACGCAGATATCCTCTGCGGCCACTCGGCCCAGCACACGTTCAGACAAAGGTGCAGATTCCACCCCATCCTTGACGGCCACATCGGCAGTGATCCCGCGTTCGGTGCCGCAATCATGCAAACGAATAATGCAATCTTGGGCCACGTCCACCAGACGGCGCGTCAAATAGCCAGAGTTCGCCGTTTTCAAGGCGGTGTCAGCCAAACCTTTACGCGCGCCGTGGGTTGAGTTGAAGTATTCAAGAACGGTCAACCCTTCCTTAAAGTTCGAGATGATCGGCGTCTCAATGATCTCGCCCGAAGGTTTCGCCATCAAACCGCGCATACCGCCAAGCTGCTTCATCTGCGTCACAGAACCGCGCGCGCCCGAGTGGGACATCATGTAAACCGAATTGGGTTCCATTTCTGCCCCTGCAGCATCGTATTTGGTGGCCGAGATGGTGGACATCATCGCCTCGGTGACCTTGTCGTTGCACTTTGACCAGCTATCGATGACCTTATTATATTTCTCACCTTGGGTGATCAGGCCGTCCATATATTGCTGTTCATAGGCTTTGACCTGATCGCGGGCCTCGTCCACGATGTCCCATTTGGTATCTGGGATCAGCATATCGTCTTTGCCAAAGGAAATGCCCGCGCGGAAGGCCTCGCGGAAGCCGTAGGTCATGATTTGATCGCAGAAAATGACCGACTCTTTCTGGCCGCAATAGCGGTAAACAGTGTCGATAACCGTTTGAACGTCTTTCTTGCGCAAAAGGCGGTTCACCAGATCAAATGGCGCTTTGGCGTTCAGCGGCAAAAGATTGCCCAAACGCAGGCGGCCGGGGGTGGTGTCAAAACGCTTCCACACGATATTGCCATGCTCGTCCACTTGGCGCAGACGGGCTTGGATCTTGGCATGCAGATGCACCTCGCCTGCGGCAAGGGCATGTTCGACTTCGTCGATATCGGCGAATTTCATACCTTCGCCCGTCATGCCGACGCGTTCCATCGTCGCATAATATAGACCCAAAACCATATCCTGCGATGGCACGATAATGGGCGCGCCATTCGCTGGCGACAGCACGTTATTCGTGGACATCATCAAGACGCGCGCTTCGAGCTGGGCTTCCAGCGACAAGGGCACGTGAACAGCCATTTGGTCGCCGTCAAAGTCAGCGTTGAACGCCGAGCAGACCAGAGGATGGAGCTGGATTGCCTTGCCTTCAATCAAGATAGGCTCGAACGCCTGAATCCCCAAACGGTGCAGGGTTGGCGCGCGGTTGAGCAGCACGGGATGTTCGCGGATCACCTCGTCCAAGATATCCCAAACTTCGGGACGTTCTTTTTCGACCAGCTTTTTCGCCTGTTTCACGGTGCTGGACAGACCCTTTGCCTCTAGGCGGCTGTAGATAAAGGGTTTGAACAGTTCCAAGGCCATTTTCTTGGGCAGACCGCATTGATGCAGTTTGAGTTCTGGCCCCGTCACAATAACGGAACGGCCCGAGAAATCGACGCGCTTGCCCAAAAGGTTCTGGCGGAAGCGGCCCTGCTTGCCTTTCAGCATGTCGGACAGCGATTTCAGCGGGCGCTTGTTGGTGCCTGTAATCACGCGGCCGCGGCGGCCGTTGTCGAACAAGGCATCCACCGCCTCTTGCAACATACGCTTTTCATTGCGCACGATGATGTCGGGCGCG
Organism: Cypionkella sp.; assembly: GCA_964202345.1. Classification (GTDB taxonomy): domain Bacteria; phylum Pseudomonadota; class Alphaproteobacteria; order Rhodobacterales; family Rhodobacteraceae; genus Cypionkella. Next base: position 107 of record CAXNIF010000128.1, on the reverse strand, counting down.
CGCAGCTCGATCAGGCGCTTTAGGCGGTTGTTGCGGTTAATCACACGGCGATAAAGGTCATTCAAATCCGACGTGGCAAAGCGGCCCCCATCCAGCGGCACCAGAGG
>CAXNIF010000127.1:0-5664 GCA_964202345.1 Cypionkella sp. | reverse complement strand
GGGGCGGGTAGGCTGCGGGGCAAATCGCCAAACCGATCAAAAATCGTCTCGACGGGCAGGGCAAAGGCATAGGCCATCACCGATGCTGCCACCACGGCCACCAGCAAGGCGGGCCAGCGCGGGGCGAAACGGCGCATCAGCGCGATCATCGCCATCACCGCCAGCGCCAGCACCAGCGCGGCTGGGCTGATCGTCGCGCGGGCCTGCCACAGCAAAGACAGCTTGTCTATCAATTCGGGGGCGTCATGTGCCAAGGCAATGCCAAACAAATCCTTGAGTTGGCTGACCAATATAATCACGGCGATCCCGGCTGAAAATCCCACCACCACGGGATGGGGGATAAGGCGCACCAAGGCCCCTGCGCGCGAAATACCCAGTGCCATAAGCATAAAGCCCGAAACCAGCGTTGCCAAAATCAACCCGTCGAGGCCGATCTGCGCCACGCAGCCCGACACCAAGACAATAAAGGCCCCCGCAGGCCCGCCGATCTGATACCGAGACCCGCCCAGCATGGACACCAAAAATCCACCGATAATGGCGGTATAAAGACCCCGCTCTGGCCCCACGCCGCTGGCAATGGCGATGGCCATGGACAGGGGCAGCGCCACAATCGCCACCGTCAGCCCCGCCACCATATCAGCGCGAAAATCGCCCATCCCATATCCTTCGCGCAGGCGCGACAGCAAACTGGGGATGAAATGAGATGTCACGTTTTGCAAAATGAGCCCGCCTTAGAATGCATTGAGCATCCGAAAGGCAGGCTCTGTCAAGCGGGTGCATGGCCCCGCCGTTATGGCTTGGTTGAGTGACAGCCCAAGATCAGAGGGGATTATCGCATCGCAACGTCACCTGCATGCGCCCCTTGACCGCCGAGGGCCATTTTAAATGCGCCGATTGCCCATTCGTGCCTTGTTCCACCAAGGCATAGGGCATGGCATGTTGGGGCGCGTTCGCGCTGTTTGTGATCGGGCCTTCGGCGACCATAGCGGTGACATTGCGCGCCCGCCCGCCAAAAGGCATGTAGCCCGTCCCTGCCACCACCCAAGTATCGGCAGCGGTGGCTTGGGTATGCTCGATGATCAGCGGGCTCATGGTCACTTGTGCTACGCCGTTAAAGGCGTTGCCTTCAAAGACAAGATTGCGGTAATTTTGAACGTTAAAGCTGCTAAAGCTGGTATTGACCTCTTCGATACGGTCAATTCCCCCCGATGCGGCGCGGAACACATTTCCTGTCACCACCAATCCTGCAATCGAATGGTTCGGGCCGCGCGGTGTAATCACCAAAAACCGCGACGCAGGCCCGCCGCCCAGCATGGTAAAGTTATTGCCCGTGATGGTCAGACCGCCAAAAGTGAATTCGCTGTCAAAGTCGGGCGCTTGGTCATGTTCATTGGTCAATTCAATAAAGCAATTGTCGATGTAATTGCCCGTGATGTAGCTGCGCGAATTGGGCATTGTTATCACGAGGCCTGCCCGGCGCAGACCCGCCGGCTCGTCATCGCCGCCGAAAAAGTGATTGCCCATAAAGATACTGCCACTGCCCCCAACCACGCCAAAGCCCGCAAATCGCGAGGCGCGGTTGTTGCGAATCTTGATGTCATTTGCATTGGCGTTAAAGACCCAAGTCGTGCGGTCCTGAACAAGATCGCCCATTTCTTTGGAAAAGAATTGGCAATCATCAATGTGCAAATCTTGGCAAGCCCGCCCAATTGAGGTGATGCCCTTGTCTTTGGGGCGGTTGATGGTGCAATTTGTCAGGCGAAAGACCGCCCCCTCGCGGCCCAGCATGATGCAGCTTGCCTGCGCGCCGCACAAAAACTCGATGTTGTTGATTTCGAATTTCGAATGTTTGGCAAAGCCAGAAAAATCCAGCATAAATTTATGCCGCGAAAAGGTCAGGGTTCGCGTGCCCGTTTGGAACAAGGGGCGCGATATTTCCAATGTGCCGGCGGCGACATTTTTTGAGGTGACGTAAACTTCGCGGCCCACGCCATTGCCCGAAATGCGCGCGCCCACTGGCACGGCGGCAACATTGGCCACCCCCGACAATAACAAAGGCTGGGCGGCGTTGAAGGTCGCGGCAGAGGTGACAACATCGGTGTCCCATGCAGGGCCAGCCACTGCCGTGATCTGGCCGTTGGTCAAAACGCGGCGCTGCTCGAAGGTGGTGAGCCCTGTCAGGGCCGCGACATCAATGGGTTCGGTCAGTTCGACGCGGCGGCCTTTTAGGTTCAATTCCACATGATCGGTGAAAAAATGTAGGGCCTGAAACGCGCGTTTGAAGCCTTCTAATTCCGACCCAAAGGCGCGGGCATAGGTTTCCAAATTGAAATCATTGGTGCAAGAAAGGCGGTGATTGGCCGCCATGGTCACCCTGCCTTGAAAGCTGACGGGATTGACGAAGGTCATGTTGCCGCCCAAAAAATAGGTGCCGGGCGAGACGATGACCGTCTTGCCTGCGGCGGCGGCATCCGCCGCTTGAAAGGCCGCCAGATCATTGGCCACGCCATCGCCGATGGCCCCATAATCGCGCACATCGACCCAGCTGAACATGTCACTGTGAAAAATCGAGGTCACATCTTCAATGACAATGTCGTCAATGCGCAAAACGCCGCCTGACGGGCCCGTCACATCTAGGCCCAAATGTCCGTAAACAGGGGCCAGACCCCAGACCATATCCACGCCTTGGCGATTGCCAGATCCGATAATGGCGCTGACGGTGACAACTGTGCCATAGCCGGTCAGTTGCACCGATGGCCCCGTTTGCGCCGCCGTGGTCACATTGCCGCCGCTGCTGTTGGCCGCATAGCCCGCAATGCGCACGGCGGGCAAAGCGCCGCTGATCGCCTTGACCCGTGCGGTGACGCGCAGGTAAAGCCCGGGCTGAAAGGGGATTTGCTGAAAACAGCGCAGCTTTTGCACGCTTTGGGTTTTTTGCAGCTCGAGGCACCCGGCGAAATCTTGGTCATTGGGAACAAAGGCGGCATTGGCCTGACCAAGATAGCTGCCCTGGCCCGCAAGACCGTCTTCGCGCGACCAAAGATTAAGCCCCGTCGCAAAGGCGGGCGGCATAAAGACCAGCCCTTGGGTGATTGCCTTATTCATTGCATATCCTTTATCCAAATGTCCAAAATTTGCGCGCAATATGGGGCGCCTATGGGGGGAAACTGCCAAGGGGAGGTTAATTTGCCGCGACCCCAGCGGGCGCAGCCGCGCCGCGCGCGCGCAAAATTTCTTGTGGGCGCTTGATTGGCGGGTCTTGTCTGATTACCTACCCGTCAATCCATTTGGGAAAGGCGAAAATATGGCGAAATCTTTGATCGATGCGCTGCTGTCAGGGGCGCAAGGCATGACGAAATCGGGCGGTTTGCAAGGCGCTGTTGGCGCGGCAAAGGGCGCTTGGGACAGTCAATCTACCTTGACCAAAGGGGCCATTGCAGGCGGGCTTTTGGGCGTTTTGTTGTCGGGCAATGCGCGCAAATTGGTGGGCACGGGCGTGCAAGTGGGGGGCGCTGCTGTGGTGGGCGCGCTGGCCTATCGCGCCTATCAAGATTGGAAAGACGGCAAATCTGCCAGCGCCGGCGCGCCTGCCGCCCTTGCCGCCCCGCCAGACACATTCTTGCCCCCTTCCGCCGAGGCGCAAGAAGATCTTGCCTTGCGCATGGTGCAAGCGATGGTGGCCGCGACCAAGGCCGATGGCCATGTCACCACCACCGAGCGCAACCGCATTATGTCGCAATTGCCCAATCTGGGTTTGGGCAATGAGGCGCAGGCGCTGATTGCGGCTGAAATCGACGCGCCCTTTGACGTGAACCGCATTGCCGCCCTTGCCCATAGCGAAGAAGAGGCCGCCGAGATTTACGCCGCTTCTTTGCTGGTCATTGATCCAGAAGCCCCTGCCGAAAAGGGCTATCTTGCGATGTTGGCCGCGCGCCTAGGGCTGGAGCCGGGTCTGGTCGCCCATCTGCATGCCAAGGCCGCCGCACTGGCCTAAGCCACCTGGCAAAACTTAAGTCCAGCGCCCGCGTGCTCTTGCGCAAGGTCGGCGGGCGTGGTTGGTTCACTTTGTGCAGCCAGCGGGGCCTTGGGGGGCTAACATGCGCATTTTTATCAATGGCTTTGGCCGCATTGGCCGTTCGGTTCTGCGGGCTTGGGCGATGGGGCAGGGGCAGTTCTCTGATATTGAAATTGTCGGTATCAATGACATCGCCAGCGCCGATATATGCGCCTATCTTTTTGAATATGATAGCGTTTTTGGCCCGTTTTCGGGCACGGTCGCCCTGCACAGTGGCGGTGATCGCGATGGTGCGGCAAAATCGCTGATCGTGAACGGCCGCGCCATTGCCTTGTATCAATGCGCCGATTTGTCCGTCTTGGATTTGCGCGGCGTGGATGTGGTTTTGGAATGCACGGGGCGCGCGGGTTTGGCCGAAGTGGCGGGGCGCGGGCTGCGCGGCGGGGCGCGGCGGGTGTTGATTTCTGGCCCTTCGGATGCCGCCGAGGTGACAATTGTGATGGGCGCGAATGACGCTGATTTGCAAGATCAGACTATTGTATCGAATGGCTCTTGCACCACCAATGCTTTGGCCCCTTTGGCGCGGCTGCTGGATCAGCATTGGGGCATTGTGGCGGGCACGATGACCACCATTCATTGCTACACGGGCAGTCAGCCGACAGTGGATATGCCGGCGGCGGATTTTGCCCGCTCGCGCGCGGCGGGTTTGTCGATGGTGCCCACCACAACATCGGCGCAGCGATTGTTAGATCAGGTCTTGCCGCAATTGGCGGGGCGGATTTCGGGATCGGCGGTGCGTGTGCCCACGGCCAGCGTCTCGGCTGTTGATCTTGCCGTGTTGCTGGCGCGGGAGGTGCAGGTGCACAGCGTCAACGACCTGCTGCAATCGGCGGGCGGCGTGATTGGCTGGACAAACCGTGCGCTGGTGTCCACCGATTTGCGCGCGCGCCCTGAAAGCATCATCATGGCCTTGCCCGAAACGCGTCTGGTGCAAACGCCCGCTGGCCCGCTGGTTCGGGTTTTTGGTTGGTATGATAATGAATGGGGCTTTTCCAACCGCATGTTGGACGTGGCGCGGCGCATGGCCCGCCGCTAGGGCAAACCGCAGCAAGCGCGCCGTGCCGGGGGCGCATGTGCAGCACGGCTTGGGCGGGGCTGCTTGACTCTGGTATTTACGGCTGTATAAGCGTGCCAGTCCCAGAGGCAACTCTGGGTCTTTTTATTGGTGTTGGTGGCCCCCGCAAGGGGATGCCTGTCGGGGTGAAAGCCCAAAGGACAACGCCCTTCGAATCAGGCCATGGCCTGAAAGGTGAAAACCGATGTTCGGATGATTCGAATGTCGCAACATTGAAGGAGATCAGCCGTGACAAAACGCACGTCTGCCAAGTACAAAATTGACCGCCGCATGGGCGAAAACATCTGGGGCCGCCCCAAGTCGCCCGTCAACAAGCGTGAATATGGCCCAGGTCAGCACGGCCAGCGCCGCAAGAACAAACTGTCGGATTTCGGCACACAGCTGCGCGCCAAGCAAAAGCTAAAAGGCTATTACGGCGATTTGACCGAAAAGCAATTCCGCAAAATCTTTGCCGAGGCCGAGCGTGTGCGCGGCGATACTGGCGAGATGCTTGTCGGTCTGCTAGAGCGCCGCT
>CAXNIF010000126.1:0-5667 GCA_964202345.1 Cypionkella sp. | reverse complement strand
AAATCGGCGCTGGCCTCTAGAATGCCGCCCGATAGCCGGCGAAAACGGGCCACGGCGTTGTTATAGACGATGACGATGCAAAATGTGGCATGGCCCAGAATGATCGTCCATGTCGAAAAGGGAATATCCATGATCCCAAAGGCCGAGCGCAGCGAGATACCCGTAATCACCCCGGGCAGCGCGATGGGCAGAACGATCAATAGGCTAATCTGTTCGCGCCCAAAGAAGGATGCGCGCGCCATAGCCGCTGAAACCAATGTGCCCAGTATCATGGCAAGAAAGGTGGCTATGCTGGCCACGCGCAGCGACAGCCACAGCGCTTCCCAGATGTCGGGCCGCGCCCAAGCTGCCGTGAACCATTGCGTGGTCAGCCCTGGAGGTGGAAAGACATAAGTCCGCTCTTCGGTCGTAAATGCGTATAGGAAAATCAGCACAATCGGCAGGTGCAGGAACAATAACCCAGCGATAGCCGCGATTTTAAGTGAGAGGGTCGCGCGATCAGAGTGCATTGAAGGCCCCCGCACGTTTCGCCAAGGTTAGATAAATCAGCATGATGACAATCGGCACCACCGCAAAGGCGGCAGCCAAAGGAATATTGCCCGCCGTTCCTTGCAATTCATATACCGCCATTCCGATGAAATTGGCCGAATTGCCCACGATTTGCGGGATGATGTAATCTCCCATCGTCAGCGAAAAGGTGAAAATAGACCCTGCAATCACACCCGGCAGGGCAAGGGGCAAAATCACAGTGCGAAAGGTTTGCGCACGCGTGGCGCCCAAATCGCTAGATGCCTCTAACAGCGAAACGGGCACCCGTTCCAGCGCGGCTTGCATCGGCAAAATCATAAAAGGAAGCCAGACATAGACGAATACGGCGAACATACCCAGATAGCTGGTGGATAACGAATTGCCGCCGACGACAGGCAGGCTAAGCAGCGCCTGCAACATCCCGCCTGTATGGGTGGCCTCGGCCATCCAACTGATGATTCCCTCTTTGGCCAAGATCAACTTCCACGCGTAGACTTTGACAAGATAAGACGACCATAGCGGCAGCATAACGCCCAGATAAAACACTGCCTTGGCACGGCCCCGTGCATAGCGCGCCGCATAATAGGCGATGGGAAAGGCCAGCACCGCGCAGCCCAGCGTCACGGCAGCCGACATGATCAACGTGCGCAAGATCACATCGAAATTAGAGGGGCGCAACAACTCCAAATAGGTTTTCAGGGTGAATTCGCGAACCACCATGCCTGAAAACTCGTCAATTGAATAAAAGCTTTGCAGCAAAAGCGCGGCCAGCGAACCAAGATAAACCACGCCAAGCCACAGCAAAGGTGGGGCCAGCAGCAGGCCCAAAAACAGGCGTGGCCTGCGCCAAAACAGCGCCGAGACCCTATCGCCAAGTCCGCGTTCGGGCAGAATTGCTGGGGCACTCATGTGCGCCTCGCCAGAAGAAAGGGGCAGCATAGCATCACCCTGCCTCCATCATGTGCAAGTCGCGCAGATCCACCTCGATGCCCACCAAAGCGCCCTGTGCGGGCAAGTCCGCCCCCGCAGGCACCATCGCGGCAATATCCACACCCTGACAGTCTAAAATCACCCGCGTTGCCGCGCCTAGGTAGCGCAGCGCCTTCACCTCGCCCGTCACCGCCCCTTTGGCGGCAAGGCGTGTTTTTTCAGGCCGCAAACTGGACCAATGCGCGGGGGCGCCAAAGGCAGCCGTGATCTCAGGTGGCAAAACATTGGACGAGCCAACAAAATCGGCCACAAAGCGGCTTTTGGGGCGGGCATAAACATCTGCGGGCGCGCCCACCTGCGCGATGCGCCCCTCGTTGAATACGGCCAGACTATCGGCCATTGAAAGGGCTTCGTGCTGATCATGCGTCACAAATACAAAGGTGATGCCAAGGCGCTTTTGTAGCGCCTTCAACTCATCCTGCATCGCCTCGCGCAGTTTCAAATCCAGCGCGCCCAATGGTTCGTCCAGCAGCAAAACGCGCGGTTCATTGACCAAAGCACGCGCCAAGGCAACGCGCTGGCGCTGCCCGCCCGACAATTGCGCAGGTTTACGGTCACCATAGCCAGATAGCTTGACCACCGACAGCATTTCTTCGGCTTTTGCATAACGCTGACTGCGCCCGATCCCCTTGACCATCAGGCCATAGGCGACGTTGTCGCGCACGTTCATATGCGGGAACAATGCGTAATCTTGAAAGACCGTGTTCACATTACGCCGATTGGGCGGAATGGCCGAGACATCTTTGCCAAACACTCGAATACTGCCCGAGCTGGGCCGTTCGAACCCCGAAATCAACCTCAGGCAAGTGGTTTTGCCCGAACCAGACGGCCCCAACATAGCGAAAAAGCTGCCCTCGGCTATGGTCAGATCAACCTGATCAACGGCACGCACGGGCGCGGCGGGGCTGCCAAAATGGCGCGATAGGGACAAAAACTCGATTGCGGCGGACATAGGCGGCCTTCACATCTTGAGAAAAGGGAGAGAAAAAAGATGACTCGCCCCCAACATAGATTGGGGGCGAGAGGATATGATCAGCGGCCGCCGATCACGCCGATATAGTCAGACACCCAGCGATAATAGGGCACGCAAGCGCCTTCGCCCTGTGCGCAGTTGGCAGTGGGGGTCGTCCAAAACTTGATCTTTTCAAAATCATCAAGACCGTTCGCGGTGCAGCCCTCGGCGGTTTGCATCCCGCGACCATCGGTGCAAGCCGCAGGAACCGCAGGGTTCGCGCCAAACCAAACCGACAAATCCGATTGCAGGTTTGAAGCCAACGAATGCTCCATCCATTTATAGGCGCAATTGGGGTGCTTGCTGTCGACATGCATCATTGTCGTGTCTGCCCAGCCCGTTGCCCCCTCTTGTGGGATGGTCGAGGCGACAGGCGCACCCTCGGATTTCAGGATATTGACCTGAAACGGCCAAGAGCCAGACGCGACAACGCCTTCGTTCTTGAAATCATCCATTTGGATGAAGGCATCATGCCAATAGCGGCCCACCAGCTGGCGCTGTCCGCGCAAAAGCTCCAGCGCGGCGGCGTATTGCGCATCGTTCAACTCGTAGGGTGAGGTGATGCCCAATTCGGGCTTGTGGAACATCAGATATTGGGCGGCATCGGCAATGTGGATCGGCCCGTCATAGGCCTGCACGCGCCCCTCGTTCGACTGGCCATCTGGCAAATCCATCTTTTCGAACACAACGTTCCAAGAGGTTGGCGGCTCTTTGAACACTTCGGTGTTATACATCAGCACATTCGGCCCCCACATATAGGGAACGCCGTAATGCACCCCACCGACCGTGTGCCAAGGTGCTTCTTTCAGGCGGTCATCCACAGTTGACCACGATGGAATCAGGTCAATATTGATGGGCTGCACGCGCCCGCCTGCGATAAGGCGCAAAGAGGCATCCCCCGAAGCGGTGACAAGGTCGAAACCGCCCTCATTCATGAGCGCCACCATTTCATCCGAAGTGTTGGCCGTTTTGACCGAAACTTTGCAACCTGTTTCGGTCTCGAACTTGGTAACCCAGTCGAATTTTGGGTCGGTTTCACCGCGCTCAATGTAACCAGCCCATGCCACAATAGACACTTCGCCCTCGCCCTCGCCGATGGCAGTAACCTGCGCAAAGGCGGGGGTGATGGTCATTGCAACGGAAAGGGCAGTTGTCGTCAAAATTCTAAGGCGCTTCATGTAAAGACTCCCTGTTGTTAGGCTTGCCAAGGGCAAGACACATTTCTGGTTGATCCAGTTTGCTATTCCTGTGTGAAAGGTAGGTGCATCGGCAAAGTCATTGCAACAGCAAAAGACAGAACGATGATATCGGAATTTCCGATGGCAAATGCCAGCGTGCTTTATCTTTCAGGCAAGCCAGCCTGGGCTGTGCGCACAAAGTTCAGCGCGGGCGGCGATAATGGCGCGCCGCGCCGCCATGCCAGCCCCACTTGGACAGAGGGCAAGTCACCTGACACATCGCGAATGATGATGCGATCGCCTTCCAGCGACCACGGGCGATAAACAAGGCTGGGCAAAATCGCCAACCCCGCGCCCGTCGCCACCAGCGAGCGCACCGCCTCGACGCTGCGTGTTCGAAAGGCAACTTCGGGTTTTACGTCTAATTTTTTCATCAGCTTAAGGGTTGATTCCTCAATTTCGTCTACCATCAGCTGGATTAAGGGCGCACTCGCCAAATCGCCCAGCACAATACGCTCTTGATCGGCCAAGGGATGCCCCATCGGCAGCCACAACCGATAAGGTGATACCAGCAACGTTTCCACATTCAATGCCAGCCGATCCTTGACCGACGAGGTCAGGACAACCGCCACATCTAATTCTCCGCCAATCAGCAAATGTTGCAAGTAGTCGCCCTTGTCCTCCACCACTGAAAGTTCCACTTGCGGAAAGGCCCGCCGAAACCTGCGCAAAACATCAGAAAGGACATAGCCGGCCACCAGCGACGTGACGCCCAAAGTCAACCGGCCCGTTAGCGGCTCTTGCTCGCTTGCAAAGGCTGTGCGCGACGTGGAAACATCTGCCAGAATCTGCCGCGCATGGCGCAAAAACGCGCTTCCCTTTTGGGTGATCAACAACCCCCGCGCCATGCGTTCAAACAGTTGCACGCCCAAATCATCCTCAAGCGCCCGAATGGCTTCGGTGACGGAGGACTGCGAAATCGACAGCTCGCGCGCTGCGCCGGTGACTGATCCAGCTTCGGCTGCCGCAATGAAAAACTGAAGCTGTCTTAAGGTGAAGGCCATACATTTTCCCTGTTTGAATGCTTTTGCTGGTTTCGTGGACACTTGGTAAAGCTAGCATAGCGCGGGCATCGAACTCCATAACGCTTAGAAGGCCCAGATTCATGATTTTGGCAAGTCGCAGGCCCTCTGCGCACTGCTGGATCAGGCGCCCACAGTTTCATAGACACCTGCTTCGTTCAGTTTCTGCTGTCTGATTTCGAAGTCAACGGGCGACAGCATGCCGTTGTTCATGTGCTTGCGATTCGGGTTCTCGAACATTTCAATCTATTCGCACGCATCCTGTTTTGCTGCGTGCCGCGTCATACTTATGCGCCGCGTGATCCGCTCTCGCTTCAAGATATGGAAGCAGCTTTCGGCCAACGCATTATCCCAGCAGTTGCCACGGCGGCTCATGCTTTGCGTCAGATTGTGTTGCGCTAGGAATTCCTGCCACGCGTAGCTGGTGAATTGTGAACCTTGGTCAGAATGCACCTGGACCTTGGTCTTTGGTTTGCGCCGCTAGACGGCCATGAGCAGGGCTTGCAGCGCAAGGTCGGTCGTCAGGCGAGTCGATCGTTCCCAACGCGCCGTGCCAGGGGCAAAGTGAGCAGCGCTGAACATTCGGGTTTAATGAAAAGTCGGCATTGCACAATTTAAGGGCCGACAGCGCCTTGAACGGAAATTCCCATCCTATTGATTTAAAGCATTTAAATGATACACTAAAGTCTAGAAGGTTCGATGGCAGTCCCGCGCCCTCCGCCACCTATTCCTGCCTGAACAGCCGTGCAAGGTGATCCCCCCGCACGCGCCAGAAATCGCAGTATCTTTGCTATGCTCTGAAGGTGATGTGGAGGCGGGTACCGGAATCGAACCGGTCTTCATGGATTTGCAATCCAGTGCATAGCCTGCCTGCCCA
>CAXNIF010000125.1:0-5669 GCA_964202345.1 Cypionkella sp. | reverse complement strand
GACGATGCCGTTCAAGATCGGGCCCGTGGTGTTCTTGGCACCATCTCCCAGCTTATGGCAGGCGGCGCATTTTTTGAACACCTTCTCGCCAGCAGCGGCCAATTGGGGATCGGCTGCAGCCTCGGCGGGGGAGGTTTCTTCGGCGGTTGCAGGCGCTGTCACCTCTGCGGCGGCAGCCAAGGTCAGATTTGGCAACGTGCCCAATGGTTTGCCATTTTCATCGGCAGGTGTGACCTTCAATTCAATGGCGCGTTTGGTGACCTGCGGCGCAGTTGCCTCGCGGCAATCTGCCATGCAGGGCTCTACCCGAAACAGGGGGTATTCGGTTTCGGCCCGATCATCGACGACAAATCCATCGACATTGGGCATGGTTATTTCGGTGAAGTTATCCTGCGTCAGCACGAAGTCTTCATCGACCAGCCCATTCGAATACAGCAAAAATGCCGTGATTGCATAGGTTTCGTCATTGGTCAGCGTTTGTGCGCCGCCAAATGGCATCGAGCGGTGGACATAGTCGAACACCGTGGACAAATAGGGCCAATAACTGCCGATCGTTTTCACGGGGCGCGGGTCTTGCAAACTACCGTCACCGCCCGCCAGCACGGGCCAGCTGTCCAAGCCTTCGGCAAATTCACCGTGGCAAGAGGCGCAGGCTGCGCCAAAAACCTGCTCACCCGTTAGAACATCGCCCGACCCTTGGGGCAGGCCCGTGCCATCGGGCAGCACCGCAACATCCCAAGCGTCGATCTCTTCGGCAAGCGCGGCCCGGCCTAGGCCCAGCTTTTCGGCATAGACGGGGGCGGCAAAGGCAACCGCCGCCGCGGCGGTGATCCAAAACTTACGCGATTTCAACATTTTCCACCTCTCCGTCAGCGCGCACCCACCATGTTTGAATGCTGTTATTGTGATAGACATTATTGACGCCGCGAATGGCCCGCAGCGCGTCTTTACTGGGCTGGACATAGCCCGTCTCGTCAATGCAGCGCGACATGATGAACATCTCTGCCCCATCCCAATTCAGATCATAGTGAAAGCGCGTCAGCGCCTTTGGCTTGGCATCGCCAGAAATGCGCGCCTCTGCCCAAGTTTTTCCACCATCGACCGACACGTCAACGCGTGTCACACGCCCGTGACCAGACCAAGCGAGGCCCGTGATGACCAAGGGGCCAGCTCCGTGGCGAATGGGGGCCTGCGGACTGGGCGAGGTGATAACCGATTTGGCATCCATCACCCATGTCCATTTGCGCGCTGTGCCATCGGGCATAAGATCGGTGTATTTCGACGTTTCTTCGCGGCTCTCAACTGCCTGATCATAAACGGCGATGCGGCGCAGCCATTTGATCCACATATTGCCTTCGAAACCTGGCACAACCAATCGCACCGGATAGCCATGTTCTTTGCGCAATGCCTCGCCATTGGCGTAAAAGGCAACCATCACGTCATCCAGCGCCTTTTCCATCGGGATAGAGCGACCATTGGATGATGCGTCATGTCCTTCGACATAGACCCATTTGCCGGCCGTCTGCACGCCCGCCTCGGCCAAAAGGTCGCGCAGCATCACGCCTGTATATTCCATATTATGGATCATGCCTTGGGTAAACTGGCAGCCCTCTAATTGCGCGCCGCCCCATTCCATTCCGCCATTGGCCGCGCATTCGCAAAAGGCGGTCATCACATGGCGCGGAAAGCGTTCAAGATCCGCAAAGGTAAAGACCAAAGGCGTATCGACCAGCCCGTTGATCATCAGGCGATATTCTTGCTTGGACATCTCGATCGCACCCGAATGGTGACGCTCGAAGGCGCAGCCTTGCGGGGTAATCGTGCCCTCTAGCGCGTGGATGGGCGTAAAGTTGATCGAAGAGACGGGGCTTTCGGTCAGCCATTCCACATTGCGGCGCACCACATGGGATTCGTGGGAAATCGGCATGCCATAGGGCGTGGCGTCAACGGGATCGCCAAAACCGCTGGCATAGTCTTGCACCGCCGTGATCAGGGGATCGGCGGTTTGTGCGGCGGCGACGCTGGCCGATACCAAACCTGCGCCAGCCGCGGCAGAGCCCGCCAAAAAGGCGCGGCGGGAAGGGGATTTCATGTGCTCGTCACGCATGGTGAGGGCTCCTATCGTTAGATACCAGTCACAGTGACCGAGGTATTTGGTTCCAATTTCACAGTGCCAATCTTGCGCAGATGGCTTTCGACAACGTCCCAGATTTGTGGGCCTGTCGTGCCCTCATTGACCGAAGCCCAACCTGCGACAGTGTAGGACTTGGCGGCGTCAATGGCCTGGCCCGTTTTCAGATGGGTCATGTTGGTGATGCGCTGGCCAATCGGTTTGTCTACATCAATGGCAAAGCCCATGCCGCCAATGCGCACCATGTCGCCGCCCTGTTGATAATAGGGATCGGGGTTGAACAGATTGTCGGCGACATCCTCTAGGATGTTGTGGATCGTCTCGCCCGTCATTTCGGTGCGATAGACTTGGCCATAGGTCATAGTGGTGACGGCGTGGATATCCTCGCGGGTGATATCTTGCCCCGGCATCACCGATGGCCCCCAGCGCACGCCCGGCGACATCGCGATTTCGGCATCGCGTTCCGACATCACCGCGTCGCAGATCAGATCGTCCCAAGTGCCTTGGAAATTGCCGCGCCGATACAAAAGGCTTTCGGATTTGGCGATCACCTCTTCCAGATCAGCCTTATAGGGTGCGCGGCTGTCATCGACCAAGGCGGCCATTTCGGCATCTGGCGCAATCACATCGGCAAAGATCGGGATCAGCTTATGCTGAAAGCCCATCATACGGCCATCGCGCACATCCAGATCAATGCGAGAGACAAATTTGCTGTGGCTGCCGCTGGCAATCAGGATCGTCTCGCCCACCAGCACTGGCTGCGGGATTGCGTCATGGGTGTGGCCTGTCAGGATCACATCGATACCCTTGACGCGGCCCGCCATCTTCTTATCCACGTCAAAGCCGTTATGCGACAGGCAAACGACCAACTCTGCCCCCGCGGCGCGCACCTCGTCCACCACCGCCTGCATCCGCTCTTCGCGGATACCAAAGCTATATTCGGGGAACATCCATTTGGGGTTGGCAATCGGCATATAGGGAAAGGCTTGGCCGATCACTGCGATTTGCACGCCGCCGCGTTCGAACATTTGATAGGGTTCAAAGGCAGGCTCGTCCCATTCGGCGTCAAAAATATTGGCACCAAGGAAGGGGAATTTCAGCTGCGTTTCGACAATTTCCTTGACCCGCTCGGTGCCCAGCGTCCATTCCCAATGGCTTGTCATCGCCTCGACGCCCAAAAGGTTCATCGCATCGACCACGTCTTGGCCTTTGGTCAGGTAGCTGGTCATAGAGCCATGCCATGTATCGCCGCCGTCCAGCAGCAGCGCATCGGGGCGGGCGGCGCGGATGGATTTGACAACCGTTGCAACCCGATCCATCCCGCCCATTTTGCCATAGGTTTTGCCCAGTGCGTCAAAGTCCTGATAGGTCAGCGCGTAGGCCTCGGCACTCCCATCGGTCAGGCCAAACATCTTGATAAAATCTGCGCCCACCACATGGGGCGGCTGGCCTTTGGCATCGCCCACGCCGATATTCCATTCGGGCTCGCGGAACCACATCGGTTTGAGTTGGGCATGGATATCGGTGATATGGATCAGCGTGACATTGCCAAAGGTATCAAATTCCAAAAGCTGATCTTGGGTCAGCGCCTGCTGCGCGGCCAGTTTTGACCAATTTCCAAAACCCGAAGCCCCGACAATCGCCGAAGCGGCCACCGATGCTTGCAAAAACTCGCGCCGAGAGATCATTGCCGTTTTCCTTTAGTCAGCGCGCAGGGCCGCAATTACCCCACACATACATATGTTTGAATTTGATGATTGGAAAAAAGCGCGCCCAAACGGGGGCGCGCTTTTTTCTATGTTAGTGGCGCACAGACACGCCTTCAACACTAAGCCCATTGCCGCGAGACGCGACATACAGCTCTAGCGCCTTGAACTCGTCCGAATTGGGTTTAAAGGTTTCAGCACGCGTATCGCGCACACAGCCCACAAAGCGCTGCTGCGACGACAAGATGCCTGCATCTTTCAACCGATACACAGGAAAACCATTGATCTGACCTTGGCTCAGATGGTCAGCGCGGATGAACATGCCCTGATTGTCTTCGTGGCAACTGGCGCAAGACATCTCTAATTGGCCAAAGCGGGTGTAATAGATTTCCTTGCCTTTTTCCCAATGCGGTGCCGCTGCCCCATCAATCGCCACATTCACGGGCATGCCGCGCGATTGCATAGAGATCAAGGCCAGCGTGTCCTTCATCTTGTCGCCCGTCCAGCCCCAAGCCTCTAGACCCATGCGTTCGGTGACACAGTTTTGCACATAGTTTTCAACGGTCATCAATTGGCCGGTTTTTTCATCAACACGCGGCGTGACCGCGCGCAAACCTGTCATCGATTCGGGGCCCTCGTGGCAAGAGGCACAGCTTTCACCATTCTTGCCCATCGGGTTGTTCCAAAGATCAAGACCGCGATCAACAAAGACCATGCCCGGATTGTCAAAATCATCGCGCTGCAAGTCCCGCGTTTCATCTTCGCGGTAATGCCAACCCGAATAAATCGTATCCACGGTCTCTATCAGATGGTCGGGCGCGGCGGTTTGAGTGACGAAATTGATGGTGCCGTTATCGGTTTCGACGCTCAGCGCATCGTCGACAGGATCGGCAAAGGCCGTGCCGCTGGCGGCAAGGCCCAAGCCCAAGGCGGCAGAAGCCACCAATTTTGCGAACACGCTGCATGTCATGATTTGTCCCTCCCCGACCACGACTTAGGCGATTTCGATGGTATTTACGTCTTCATAGACGGAACCATCATCATCATACCAAGTGAATTTCATCTCGCCTGCGGCGTCGATTTTCGCATCAAATTCGAAATAGGGATTGGTCGATACGGCGGGATCAATCGCCACATCCACCACATTCACACCACCAAAATCGCAGGTAAAGCGATTGATGATCGAACGTGGGATAATCTTTCCCTCGGCGTCTTTGCGCTGGCCCGATTCCATTTTGTGCGAAATCAGCGCCTTGATTGTGACCACCTCGCCAGCCGCAGCCGATTTGGGAACTTTCACGCGGGGTTTTGCATCATCTGCCATTTTTCTCTCCTGCTTTTCCTAAATCAGCCGCCGCAGCCGCCAATGGTGACTTTTACAGTGGCGCTGGCTTGCTTGATCGAGCCGTCCGCCATTTTCGCCAAAGCGATCACATCTTGGGTTTTGGCAAGACGGATACGGGTTGCGGCCATTTGACGGCCCGCGGCGGGGCCAAAGCTAAAGGTCGCCACCGCTGGGGTCGGATTGCCCGCAGCCAGCAGCATGATGGCAACTGCGCCCGGCGCATCCACGGAAACGGGCACGGTATTGCCATTTTCAGCGATTTCTGGCGCGGTCAATGTGATCCCATCAGCGGCGGGCACGGCACCTGCGGTGAAGGCCGCGGTCATTTCTTCTACAGTGGCGGCAAAGACAGGGTTGGCCAGCGTTGCTGCCGCCGCGCCGCCAAGCCCGAACCATAGGGTCTGTCGTCTTGTCAGTTTCATGCGTTTCTCCTGAAATACAAATTGCATGGTCAAGGTGGCGGCTATTCTTTCAACGTCATCAGATA
>CAXNIF010000124.1:0-5683 GCA_964202345.1 Cypionkella sp. | reverse complement strand
CGAGCGCGCCAGACGCACGCCGCCCTTTTCGCCCGCCTCAGGTTCGATAAACTTGCCCTTGCCGCGCCCACCTGCGTGGATTTGCGCCTTGACCACCCAAAGCGGGCCGTCCAGCTCGCCCGCCGCGGTTTTTGCATCTTCCGCGCGGGTGACGGGGCGGCCATCAGAAACGGGGATGCCATAGCTGCGCAAAAGGGCCTTGGCCTGATATTCGTGAATGTTCATCGGCGTATCCTATTGGGTGAAATTTTCCGCCTATTGGCATAGATTCGGCCCAAGTCAAAACACCAAATACAGGCAATTATCGGAAAAGCGACATTTGTGATCACGTAAATTTTTTGTGTGATCACAAATCCACACGGCGGGGGACAAGCGCGCCTCGGCCAAGGTCTGCTTTGGAGTCATAAGACATCACCACATCCCCCGCGCGGATATCGGCGATGGGTTTGGTTTGGGTGGACCCCGAAGCCACGCGGGATTTGGTGCCAAAGCGGTTCATCGTGCAACCTCCAGCCTGCGCGGCCACAGGTGGGCGGGCCGCGCGGTTGGGGTTAGCCTAGGGCGCGTGGGGCGTTATTTCCAGCGCGATGTTGCGGCGATGGGGCGGGACGGATTAACCCCGCGCCGCCGCCACCGATGCCTCCAAAATATCCATCGCCTCGGCGAAATGGGCGTCGGGGATGGTGATGGGGGCCAAAAAGCGCACCACGTTGCCATAGACGCCGCAGGTCAGCAGGATCAAGCCGCGCTTTTGCGCCTCGATCCGAACGCGCTGGGTAAAGCCGGCGTCTGGCACGTGGTTCGATGGGTTGGCGAATTCCACGGCCACCATGAAACCCGGCCCGCGAATATCGCAGATTTCGGGCGTGGTGGACCGGATGGCTTCCAGCCGCTGCTTGAGGCGCCCGCCCAATTCATTGGCCCGGGCGCAAAGCTGTTCCTCCTCGATCACATCCAGCACGGCATTGGCCGCGGCAATGCCAATCGGGTTGCCGCCGTAAGTGCCGCCCAAGCCACCCGGATGGGCGGCGTCCATCAGGCTGGCCTTTCCCGTCAGCGCCGCAAGGGGCAGACCGCCTGCCAAGCCCTTGGCCATGGTGGTGATATCGGCGGCCACGCCATAGCCTTCCATGGCAAACATATGGCCCGTGCGGGCAAAGCCTGTCTGCACCTCATCAGCGATCATCACAATGCCATGCTCGTCGCAGAGCGCGCGAATGGCGCGGACGAGTTCCTTGGGCGCGGGGTAAAAGCCGCCTTCGCCTTGGACGGGCTCGAAGATGATGGCGGCTACGCGCGAAGGGTCAAGATCGGCTTTGAACAATTTGGTGATGCCCGCCATGGCGTCATCGGTTGAAATGCCATGCACATCCTGCGGGAAGGGGACGTGATAGACATCGGGCATCATCGCGCCGAAGCCTTTTTTGTAGGGGTCAACTTTGCCCGTGAGCGACATGCCCAGCAGGGTGCGGCCATGAAAGGCACCGCCAAAGGCAATCACCGCATTGCGGCCCGTGGCAATGCGCGCGACTTTGATGGCGTTCTCGACTGCTTCGGCCCCTGTTGTGACGAAGACGGTTTTTTTCGGGAAATCACCCGGCACGGCGGCGTTCAAACGCTCGGCAAGGCGGACATAGTTTTCATAGGGCAAGACTTGGTGGCAGGTATGGGTAAAGCGCGACATTTGTTCGGTCACGGCGGACATCACCTTGGGATGGCAATGGCCGGTGTTGACCACGGCGATCCCGGCGGCAAAGTCGATATAGCGGTTGCCTTCGATATCCCAGACTTCGGCATTGAGGGCGCGGTCAACGTAAATCTCTGTCTGCACCCCAACCCCGCGCGAGATGGCATCGCTGCGGCGGCGGGCGATTTCGGCGTTTTTCATAGCGGCGGGCATGATGAACCTCTGACATGAGTGATGATTGCCCCAACCATACAACCATGGCCTGGCAATTGCACCAAATCTTATAAGTCCAGTTGAGCGCAGCGGATAGGGCCAAAGGGGGCTGCGCGCCCCCTTGCGGATTTGGCCAGGGGCCAAATCCGATCCCCGCGGGATATTTTTCAAGAGAAGAAAGGGGGGGCGTTAAACATTGGTTAATATACTTGAATATACATGGGGTTACTGAGGATAGATTGGTTAACACTTGGTCCATTCGTGACCCCTCATGGTGGCAGGGTAAGGCGTGGTCAATTGCGGTGATTTTAGATGACAATGGTGATGCGAGATCAGTTTGGGGCGGCGGAAGATCCGATTTTATGGCTGCAATTGGCGCGGTCGCGCCGTGTGGGGCCGGCGACGTTTCATCGGTTGATGCGCGCGCATGGCTCGGCAGCGGCGGCGCTGGCGGCTTTGCCCGAGATTGCGCGGGCGGCGGGCGTCGAGCATTATGAGGTGTGCCCCATGGGCGTGGTGCGCGCAGAAATGCTGCGCGGGTCAAAGTTCGGCGCGCAGTTGTTGCTGTGGGGGCAGGCGGGCTATCCCCAAGGCTTGATGGATTTGGCCGATGCGCCGCCGCTTTTATGGGCGCTGGGCAATTTGGATTTGCTGGCGCGCCCCTGCATCGCGATGGTGGGCGCGCGCAATGCTTCGAGCCTGGGGCTGCGGATGGCAAAGGCCTTGGCTGGCGGATTGGGCGGGGCGGGGCAAGTGGTGGTGTCAGGTCTGGCCCGCGGGATCGATGCCGCCGCACATGAGGCCGCGCTGCGCACGGGCACCATTGCCGTGCAGGCGGGGGGGCTGGATGTGATTTACCCCGAAGAAAACGCCACTCTGAGCGCGCAAATCGCGGCGCAAGGCCTGCGCCTTTGCGAACATCCCTTTGGCATGGCCCCGCAAGCGCGGCATTTCCCCCAGCGCAACCGCATCGTGGCGGGGCTGGCGCGGGCGGTGGTGGTGGTCGAGGCGGCGGCCAAATCGGGCAGTTTGATCACGGCGCGCGATGCCGCCGATTTGGGCCGCGATGTTTTGGCGGTGCCCGGCCATCCGTTTGATGCACGGGCAGCGGGGTGCAATGGGCTGATCCGTGATGGTGCGATTTTGGTGCGCAGTGCCGCTGATGTGTTGGAGGCGCTGGGCCTGCCGCCGCAAGCCGCCGCAACGCGCGCAGCCCCCAAGCCCATGGACCTCGCGCCCATTGACCCCGTTCCTATTGACCCTGTGGCCGCGCAGGAAGGGCAGACTGCCGCGTCCCGCGCGGCCTCCCCAAAGCTGCGCGATACCCATGCTTTGCACGCGCAAATACTGGCGCGTCTTGGGCCAAGCCCCGTGGCCGAAGATCAACTTTTGCGCGATGTGGGGGCGAAAGGCGCGGAATTGGGGCAGGCCTTGGTGGCGCTGGAATTGGACGGGGCGATCTTGCGCCATGCGGGGGGGCTGATCTCGCGTTTGGGGGCGCGGCCAAAGGCGGTTTGATCTGCCGCATTGACATCTGCCTGTGCAATGGTTGAAAAGCACAAAGCTATGCTCATATGTCGTCTCGCAGCCATTGTTCAAAATGCAGGGGAATAAATGCCCGTCGTCGTTGTAGAATCCCCCGCCAAGGCCAAGACGATCAACAAATACCTGGGGCCGAATTATACGGTTTTAGCCAGCTTTGGCCATGTGCGCGACTTGCCGCCCAAGGATGGCAGTGTCGATACCGAGAATGATTTTGACATGCTTTGGGAAGTGGCGGCGGACAGCAAAAAGCATGTGCGCGCCATTGCCGAAGCGCTGAAAACCGATGACCATCTGATCCTTGCCACCGACCCTGACCGCGAGGGCGAGGCGATTTCGTGGCATTTGCAAGAGGCTTTGCAAAGCAGCCTAAAAAAGGGAAAAACTGTTTCGCGCGTGACCTTTAACGCCATCACCAAAGAGGCGGTGAGCGAGGCGATGAAACATCCGCGCCAAGTGGATATGCCGCTGGTCGATGCCTATCTGGCGCGCCGTGCGCTGGATTATTTGGTGGGGTTTAACCTCTCGCCCGTTTTGTGGCGCAAATTGCCCGGCGCGCGGAGCGCGGGGCGGGTGCAATCGGTCTGTCTGCGCCTGATCGTTGACCGCGAGATGGAAATTGAGGCCTTTCGCGCCCGTGAATTTTGGTCCGTTACGGCGCAGCTTGCCACCCCGCGCGGGCAATCCTTTAGCGCCAAGCTCACCCATCTGGCGGGCAAAAAGCTGGATAAGTTCGATATCGCCACCGCGCAAGCCGCCGATTTGGCGGCAAGCGCCGTGCGCAAGCGCGATTTGATCGTGCAATCGGTCGAGGCAAAACCCGCCCTGCGCAACCCCTATCCGCCCTTTATGACCAGCACTTTGCAACAAGAGGCATCGCGCAAATTTGGGATGGGGGCAAAGGCCTGTATGTCGGCCGCGCAACGCCTTTATGAGGCGGGGCATATCACCTATATGCGCACCGATGGCATTGATATGGCCCCCGAGGCCGTGGCGGGCGCGCGCGCGGCGATCAAGGCGCGATTTGGCGCGGACTATGTCCCCGATCAGCCGCGCATTTACAAAAACAAAGCCAAAAACGCCCAAGAGGCGCATGAATGTATTCGCCCCACCGATATGAACATGGCCGAAGGTGATTTGGGGATTACCGACGGCGATCAGCGGCGGCTTTATGATCTGATTTGGAAACGCACCATCGCCAGCCAAATGCAATCGGCGCGGCTGGAGCGCACGGCGGTGGATTTGGCCAGCGCAGATGGCGCGGTCGTGTTGCGCGCCAGTGGTCAAGTTGTGTTGTTTGACGGCTTTCTCAAGGTCTATGATGAAGGCCGCGATGATGAGGACGAAGACGAAGCGCGCCTGCCGCAACTGATGCAAGGCGAGGCAGTGGCCAAAGAGCAGGTCATCGAAGCCCAGCACTTTACCCAAGCGCCGCCCCGTTATTCCGAAGCAACGCTGGTGAAACGGATGGAAGAATTGGGCATTGGCCGCCCCTCGACCTATGCATCGGTGCTGACCACCATCGTTGACCGCGAATATGTCAAAAAGGAAAAGAACCGCCTTATTCCCGAAGACAAAGGGCGGCTGGTTACGGCGTTTTTGACCAATTTTTTCCGCCGCTATGTGGAATATGATTTCACCGCAGATTTGGAAAGCCAATTGGATGACGTCTCGGCGGGGACGCGCGAGTACAAGGGCGTGCTGCGGCAATTTTGGCGTGATTTTTCGGCGGCGATCGCCGAGACGGCCGATTTGCGCATTGGTGAAGTGCTGGATAAGATTGATGAATTTCTAAGCCCGCACCTCTATCCACTGCGCAGTGATGGGGCAGACCCGCGCATATGCCAAAGCTGCGGCACGGGGCGGCTGCATCTGAAAACCTCGCGCACGGGGGGGGCGTTTATTGGCTGCGGCAATTATCCTGAATGCCGCTATACCCGCGCAATTTCGGGCGAAGAGGGGGCATCTGTCGATGGGCGCGTGCTGGGCAATGACAGCGATGGGGTCGAAATCTCGCTGCGCGCGGGCCGCTTTGGCCCCTATGTGCAAAAAGGCGAGGTCAGCGCCGATATGCCCAAGCCGCCGCGCGCCAGCCTGCCCAAAACATGGCCGCAAGAAAGCCTAACCTTAGACAGGGCGCTAGAGCTGCTGTCCCTGCCGCGCCAGATTGGCCCGCATCCCGATGACGGGCAAATGATTGAATCGGCGATTGGCCGCTTTGGCCCCTATGTCAAACATGGC
>CAXNIF010000123.1:0-5688 GCA_964202345.1 Cypionkella sp. | reverse complement strand
TTGCCGGGATCGGAACCGACAACAAAAATTCGCTGACGTCATTCGGCAGGGAGACAACCTGGACCCCCGCAAGCATCTTTTCGAGATGAACAACAATGACTTCTGGGGCGTCCTTAATGCTTTTGATCACGCCTTCCCAGACGCCAGCGCGAAGACGAGTTTTGGTTAGGGTAAATTCAGTCATGTTAAAAATTTCGCCATGTTCAAAGTTCAGTTATGTTCAAAGTTCCGCCACATTCAAAGTTCGGAACGCGGACGACGGGTCAGCGTAACGTCGCGCAAAATGATTTGGTTCATTTCTGGGCCTTTAAATATAAGATCGATCCACAGTTTTTCGACACGTTTTTCGTTCAATTTACTATAGCCTAGATCGAATTCCACCATAACCTCTTCTTCGTTCAGCGGCACTTCTCGGACGATTTGTTCCACATTTGGCCCATGTTTGATGTTCAGCCGCGCAAAGATTTCCAGCGGTTTTTCCATCTCGACGATCATATCAACCCGCAGGATATGGCGTTGGCGCAGGTTTAGCGCCGCCTCTTGGGGCAATTCCAGCACCATCGACAGGAATGATCCATCATACCGAAACACATCCAATCGAAAGCCAAAGGGCGCGATGTCCGCCTCACGTGTATTGCGAATTTGGCGCGCAGTGAGTTCAGAGCGTTTGCAATCGTGAAAGATGGTCGTGCCATTGCACAGGTTCGTTCGGTTGGTGATAGCGGCATATCCCATGGTGCTGATCGGTCCCAGCCAAAGATCAGGCCGCCACGCCCAATCGGTCCCCATTTGGCGGCGGATGACATTGCCCCCCACAACAGGCAGGGCCAGACGATTTTCCGCCGTGTGAATAACGCGGTCCAAATGGCGGCGCAGGGACCATGCTTGGTTCAAGGCACGGCGCAGCGTCGCCAAATCCTTGCTTGGGGCCAGTTCAGCCTCGGTCCGCCACCGCTTGACCGCGCGCCTTTGGTTCAGCGTTTCCAGAAATTTAGATAGGCTGCCCGCCATGCGTAACTTCCTTGGTGTCAAATATGCCGTATAATATTGTTAACGTTATGGAGACAATAAATCCGAATGCCCTGCAAGAAGATAAAGAAAATCGCGGCGATATGGGATCAAAATTCAGAGAAATTGTTATAAATTTGCTGAATCCATCCAGATGGTGACGGGCCCATCATTGTTCAGGGCCACATCCATATCTGCACCAAAAATGCCAGTGGCAACCGTGATCCCCTCGGCGGCAATGCGTTGGGTGAAATATTCATACAGGCGGCGGCCCTCTTCTGGGGCGGCGGCATAGGAAAATCCGGGGCGATTGCCGCGCAAATCCGCCGCAAGGGTAAACTGGCTGACAATCAACGCCGCATTACCCGCAGCGGTGACGGGCAGGTTCATCTTGCCTTCGGCGTCTTTAAATATGCGCAATTTTACAATTTTCGCCGCCAAACGATCCGCATCGGCACTGGTATCGCCAGCCATGGCGCAGACCAAAATCAGCAAGCCTTGGTCAATCTGCCCAAGGGTTTCACCCTCAACTGTCACGCTGGCCTTGGTGACGCGCTGCAAAACCGCGCGCATTTCAAAAATCCAGCTCTTTAGCCCAAGGCGGATTTGCCCCTGCACGGCTGACCGTGATCGCGGCCGCCCGAACCCCAAGTGTCAACGCCTTGTCTAATGCGGCGGCGGGCAAATCCATTATGCCCGATTTATGCAATAGGCCCGCTTGGTGCAGCGATGCCAAAACGCCCGCGTTAAATGTATCGCCCGCACCAACTGTATCGACAACGTCAACTTTTTGTGCCGCGACAAATCGGGCTTGGTGGCGCGTGATGGCATGGGCGCCTTTGGCCCCTTCGGTCAGTAGCACGACTTTGGGCCCCAAGTTTAGAAGGCCATGCGCCAGTGCCAAGATGTCACCTTCGCCAGCGAACCAGTGCAAATCCTCATCAGATAATTTCACAATATCGGCCCGCGCCACCATCCGCGTGATGCGGGCACGGTAACTGTCTTCTTGACCGGTGATAAAGCCTTGTCGAATATTGGGGTCGATCATGATCACCCGCGCGGAGGCTTCACGGGTTTGCAGCGCTTCATAGGTGCTTGCGGCAGGGTCATTAACCAGCGAGATTCCCCCAAAGAACAGCGTGGAAATCTGGGGTGGTAAGGCCGGCAACTCTGCGACAGACAACAGTCGTCCCGCCGTTCCCTCGTCGTAAAAGGCATAGGTGGCCTGCCCATCGACAAGTTTGACATAGGCCACAGTGGTTGGACGATTTGACCTTGCGCAAAGATCGGTTGTCACATGGCTTGCGGCCAGGGTAGCGGCCAAAATCTGCCCCAGCATATCGTTCGATATGCCCGAGAAAAAGGCGGATGGGGCCCCTAGCCTGCCTAAGGCAATT
Organism: Cypionkella sp.; assembly: GCA_964202345.1. Classification (GTDB taxonomy): domain Bacteria; phylum Pseudomonadota; class Alphaproteobacteria; order Rhodobacterales; family Rhodobacteraceae; genus Cypionkella. The sequence goes on along the minus strand of CAXNIF010000123.1, from coordinate 3,283 downwards.
GCGGTGTTGAAAACCGCCCCGCCCGCATAGGGTGCAAAAGCAGCCTCGCCAAGAGTGGACGTGCGGGGCAACATGTCAATCAATGCTTCGCCACAGGAAAGAATCATCGCAAACCTCATCATTATGGCAAGAGGTATAGAATAAAGAAAATGTTAGCGCAAACAATCTGATGTGGCGGGTGCCAAAGGCGCAGCGGCATCAAATTTGGTTCGGCGAAAAAAAACATGCTGCACCAAAACTTTCGCTAAAGTTGCGCCTTGATTGGCGCAGATTTTCTCCCAAATAAAGGGTTCTGGAAAATATTCAGAATGAATTGAACCATCCAAAAGGAGGAATAAGTGACAAAAGCCAATATATTCTCGGCAGCCACATTTTGCGCGGCAATTTTGGCCAGCACAACGGCATATGCACAAGCGGTCGTGGTGAACAAAGCCATTTCCGAGCAAGAGGTTCTTGCCGCCCAAGAGGGATGGTGCAAGGCGTTGGTCGATATTAGCACAACGCATGAAAATCAGGGCCTCGAAGCAGCCAAAGCTTTGGCAGAGCAGGTTATTGATGCGGCCTATGGGTACCAAATGGGCGCTGTTTTGTTTAAGCCCACTTTGACCGTTGTTCCCCAAACCTTCCGCCCCACGCGCGAGGGTGCCTTGTCCTATTTTGTGGGCGGAAATTCTGAGTTTCCCGATGACACGGGCTTTGCGCTAAAGGGATGGACGGCCTGTGCCATTGAAAATAACGCGATTTTCATTGATGGCGATTCGGCAAGCACCATGGGCAACGTGAATTTCACGGGCAAGGATGGCGCTGTCACTTCGGTCGACAAAACATGGCAGTTCATCAAGGATGACGCAGGCGCTTTGCGCATTGTTGTGCACCACTCCTCGCTGCCATATGCGCCCAGCAAGTAAATGAAATCAAAGCATTGGCCCGTTTTGGGCCAATGCTATCCTTTAGGCTTGCATGAAGAATGGCGCCAAATTGGCGCGGATGCGCGCAAGCGGGGTTGCGCCCGTCATATTGGGCACAAAGAGTTGGCCCGTTATGGCTTGATAGGCGGCGATATAGGTCTGGGCTGTTTGGGCGATCATATCACCGGGAATTTGCGGGATCGTGTCTGTATAGGGATCGCAGCGTGCGCTGACCCAAGCGCGGATTAAGTCTTTATCAAAACTGGGCGGGCGGTCGCCGGCTTCGAACGCCGAAAGATAGCCCTCCGCAATCCAATAGCGGCTTGAATCTGGGGTGTGAATTTCATCAGCGAGCAAGATCTGGCCATCTTGATCCAGCCCGAATTCGTATTTCGTATCGACCAAGATCAGCCCGCGCGTGGCGGCCATTTTTTGCCCTCGCGCAAAAAGAGCCAGCGCATAGGCCGACACTTGATCCCATTGTGCGGCGGTCAATAGGCCTTGGGCGATGATTTGCGCGGCGGTCAGCGGTTCGTCATGCCCGCCGTCGAAAGCTTTTGATGTGGGCGTTATGATGGGTTGGGGCAGTTGCTGATTGTCGCGCAGCCCTTCGGGCAGATTGTGGCCATAGACTTGGCGTATGCCTGCCCGATATTGTGTCAAGATAGAAGTCGATGTTGTCCCAGCCAGATAACCGCGCACCACGATTTCCACGGGCAAAATTGTGACATGGCGGCCAATCACCACATTCGGATCGGGATAGGAAAGCACATGATTTGGGCAAATATCGCCGGTTTGATCGAACCAGTAGCGCGCCATTTGGGTCAGCACCTGCCCCTTATAGGGAATTGCGGCCAATATACGGTCAAAGGCCGAGATGCGATCCGAGGCGATCAAGATACGCCGTGCGGGTTGGCTGGCATCGGCGGGCAGGTCATAGCAGTCGCGCACCTTGCCAAAATAAGGATTTGGCAATTCATCAATACGCGCCTGCTGCAGCACACGGGTAAGATCAAGGGGCATGTTTGACATTCGCGCACTCCGCAAAACCTGAGGCGGGGCTAGTGCGCCCGCTGTTCTATGTCAAGCAAGCGCAGCGCTTGCCTTCATATGCGCGCGAAACTCTCGAAATGAAATGAGCCGCTTGCCGTCTTCGTCCCACAGATGCAATCGCGCCGATTTCAGGCTTTCTAAAATCGTCATTCGCTGAGATTGTGCCAATTCAGCATGGTCGCGCAAAACCTCGGGCAGGCGGTAAAAGGGAATGCGCGAATAAAGGTGATGCACATGATGAATGCCGATATTCCCAGACAGCCACCGCAAAGGCTGGGGCAGCACATAATGGGACGATCCCGCCAGCGCGGCGTCGTGCAATTGCCAATCGCCATCGCGCGCCCAATGCGTTTCTTCAAATTGATGCTGCACATAAAACAACCAAACGCCAATGGTTGCTGCAACCACCGATGTGGGCAGATAGATCAGCAAAAACGGCATAATCCCGCCCGCCCAAATGATTAAAGCCACCAAGATCGCAATCATGGCATTGGTGCCCATGGCCGATATCCAATAGCGCAGCCCTTGGGTCATCAAACCCAAGGGCAGCCTGTTTTGCAGCAGGAACAAATAACTTGGGCCCAGCACGAATAGCACCAGCGGGTGGCGATATAGTCGATACAAAAGCCGGCCCAAAGGGCCGCGTGCGCGATATTCATCTACCGTCAGGGTCGTGACATCGCCGATCCCGCGCAAATCTAAATTGCCGTGGCTGGCGTGGTGAATCGCATGGGTGCGTCGCCATACGCCATAGGGTGTCAGGGTCAAAACACCCAAAATCCGCCCCACCCAATCTTGTAGATTGCGATTGTCGAAATAACTTGCATGGCCGCAGTCGTGCTGAATGATAAAAATCCGCACCAAGAAAAGCCCGTTAACCGAAGCAATGGCAAAAGCCAGCACATAGCTGACCGATAGGGCCGCCCAAGCCAGACCCCACAATAGGCCAAAGGGCAAGAGCGTGATGACAAGTTCAAAAACAGACTGGCCAAAGCGTGGGCTGCGATATTTTGCGAGTTCTTGCACCCATTCTTTTGGGCTGCGAATCTTGTGCAAACGATCTTCCGTCATGTCGCGCCCTTCACGGCCAAATGGCCATTGATGCGCAACTTTGCGCCTTAAATCTTCAAGATAGGGTATAGCCCCTGCTGCGTCATGTTCTAGGCAATAACATAGATCAACGAAAGGGCTAATTCGCCCTTACAGATTTGCGCGCTTTTTCGGTGGCCGATTTCAACTGACCGCAAGCCGCCATGATATCTTCGCCGCGCGGGGTTCGGATTGGGCTGGCATATCCTGCATTGAAAATAATATCGGCAAAG
>CAXNIF010000122.1:0-5693 GCA_964202345.1 Cypionkella sp. | reverse complement strand
GAAAAGCAGAGAAAATCTGGGTGCTGCGGGCGTTGTCGATCATCGGCGCCGAACCTTGTGGCATGATCCGTTCATAGACAAGCAGGGCCACCCCGACCAGCAAAATACCCCGAAGCGCGCCAAATAGGAAACCCAATCCCTGATCGAGCCCCCCCAAGGCCGATCTTTGGATGGCCGATGACAGCAGCGGCGTAAAAATCGCGGCCAAAATCAACCCGACGGCAAAAACAGCCGCAAAGGCTGCGATGATAGATAGCTCGCAGCTTTCCCCAAGAAAATCGCCGACAACGGGGATTTCGCGCACCAAGGGCTGGGCCAACCCAGCAAAGGCAAAGGCCAAAACAGCCGCGCCGACCCAACCCAAAATGGCCATAGCCTCGCGCGCAAGCCCGCGCGAATAGGCCAGCAGGGCCGATAGCACGATCACGGCGGCAACGCCCGCATCGACCATGGTGAAACCGTCCATCTTCATCTCCTTATGGGGGACATGCCCCTTTTTTAGCCCGCCCCAAACATCTCGCCGACAAATTCGGTCAAATCGGCCATTTGCCGCACCGCCATAGCACCTTGCGATCCCAGTTTCGACCCCTTTGGTGCAATGGCCTGGCTAAATCCCAGTTTCGCCGCCTCTTTCAGCCGGTTCTCGGTTTGGCCCACGGGGCGCAGCGCGCCAGAAAGGCTGATTTCGCCAAAAATTACGGCATCGGGCGGCAAGCTGACGTCTTCGCGCGCGGATAAAATGGCAGCAGCTACAGCCAAATCGGCAGCAGGTTCGCTCACGCGCATGCCGCCCGCCACATTCAAAAACACATCCAGCCCCGCAAAGGGGATACCGCAGCGGGATTCCAAAACCGCAAGAATGGTTGATAAGCGTCCGCTATCCAGCCCGACGACGGTGCGGCGCGGCGTGCCCAGCGGCGAAGGGGCAACAAGGGCTTGGATTTCGGTCAAGACGGGGCGCGTGCCCTCAATGCCAGCAAAAACCGCCGATCCCGCCGTTGGCCCGCCGCGTTCGGACAAAAATAGCGCCGAAGGATTGGCCACCTCGGCAAGACCATCGCCCGTCATTTCAAAAACACCGATTTCATCGGCGGGGCCAAAGCGGTTTTTAACCGCGCGCAAAATGCGAAACTGGTGGCCGCGCTCGCCCTCGAAATACAAAACCGTATCCACCATATGCTCGACCACGCGCGGCCCCGCGATTTGACCATCTTTCGTCACATGGCCGACCAAAATCACCGCAACGCCGCGTCGTTTGGCAAAGGTCACCAGCTCATGCGCGGCGGCGCGCACTTGGCTGACGGAACCGGGCGCGGAATCCACCGTGTCTAGCCACATGGTTTGAATGGAATCGATGATGGCGATTTGCGGGCGTTCATTGTCTAAAGTGGTCAAGATATCGCGCAGGTTGGTTTCCGCGCCCAATTGCACGGGGGCCGCCGTCAGGCCCAAGCGTTGGGCGCGCATTTGCACTTGGGCGGCGGCCTCTTCGCCCGAAATATACATGGCCTTAACCCCTTGGCGGGCAAAGCTGGCGGCGGCTTGTAGCAGCAAAGTGGATTTGCCAATGCCAGGATCGCCCCCCACCAAAATGGCCGAGGCGGGCACCAAACCACCCCCCAAAACGCGGTCCAGCTCGGCAATGCCCGATGAGGCGCGCGGCGGGGCATCGGCCATCGTGGCCAAATCCGTCAGGGGAATGGCCCGCCCCTTGCCGCCCAATGCCTTGGGGCCAGCCGAGAGCGGCGCCTCCTCCACCAGCGTATTCCACGCGCCGCAGCCTTCGCATTTGCCGATCCATTTGCGATGGGCCGCGCCGCAGGCGGTGCAGGTGAAATTGGGACTGTTTTTGCTCATGGCGCGGTGATGCCTTGAAACGAGGTGGGGATCAAGCCTTGGCTTTGCGATATGACAGCACCAGCGCCGCCAAAACGCAAAAGGTAAACAGATATAGTCCAAAAGCGGGCTGCACGGTAACATGGCCCGCGCCTTTGGCGATGACAATATAAAGAGCGATCAGAAAAACATCGGCCATGGCCAGTTTGTTGGCCAGATGTAGGGCAGAGGCGGCGCGGGCAGGCAGGCGTCCATAGGTCTGCGCCAGCATGGCCAGCAGCTTAGCATAGGGGGCGATTATGGCGAATACGGCCACAACGCTGGCCAAGAAAATGTCACTGCGCCACAATTCCGCCAACCCCGACAGAATGGATATCTCCTGCATCCCAAATATCGGCAAAATCGCCGCCCGCATCAGCGGGGCGGCCCATGCGATGGGGAAAAGGATCAGCAGGGCAAAGATCGCGGCGCGCCAGAGCGACACATCCAAAGGCGCGCCCCGCATCAGCGCAGCGATTCAATCGGCCCATCACTGCGGCCATGGATGAATTGCTGCACATAAGGGTCTGAACACGTGTCCATGTCGGCCACAGGCCCCGTCCATTGTATAACCCCGCCGTGCAGCATGGCGACGTTGTCGGCAATGGCGCGCACGGATGTCATATCATGGGTGATCGTCATGGCAGTTGCGCCCATTTCCACCACGATTTCGCGGATCAATGCGTTGATGACGCCCGACATGATGGGATCAAGCCCCGTGGTGGGTTCGTCAAAGAAAATTATCTCTGGCTCTGCCGCGATGGCGCGGGCAAGCCCGACGCGTTTTTGCATGCCGCCAGACAATTGCCCGGGCAAAAGATCCGCAACAGAGGGGCCAAGGCCCACGCGGCGCAGCTTTTCCATTGCAACAGCGCGGGCCTCTTCGCGCGGCCGAGCCTGCGCGCCGCGCAACAGGCGAAAGGCGACGTTTTCCCAAACGGAAAGGCTGTCAAACAGCGCGCCGCCTTGGAATAACATGCCAAAGCGGGCCAAAAACGCCTCTCGCTCGGCCATTTGCACATCTTGGCCGTCCAGTGCGATCACGCCGCGATCGGGCCGCACCAGACCAAGAATGGATTTCAGCAGCACCGACTTTCCCGTGCCAGACCCGCCGATCACCACCATCGAGGTGCCGCGCGCAATGGTCAAATCCACCCCGCGCAAAACAGGGTTCGAGCCAAATGTTTTATGAACGCCTGTCAGGGAAATCATGTGCCAAATAACGCCGATGTCAGAATGAAATTCGCACCCAAAATCAAGATAGAGGCCGAGGCCACCGCCCCTTTTGTGGCCCTGCCCACACCTTGTGCGCCGCGCGCCGAGTTCATGCCGTAGTAACAGCCAATCACAGTGGCAATCAAGCCAAAGACCGCCCCTTTGATCAGCGAAGAGATCACATCTGCTGTTTGCAAGAAATTGATCGTGTTGTTGATATAGGCCGCAGGGTTAAACCCAAGTTGCCAAGTGGCCACCAAAAATCCGCCCATAATGCCGATGATGTCGCCAATTCCCACCAAAAGAGGAACGCATAGCAATCCCGCCAGAACGCGCGGCACGGTTAGATATTGCATCGGGCTGGTCGAAAGGGTCACCAGCGCGTCCAATTGCTCGGTGACTTTCATGGTTGCAATCTCGGCGGCAACCGATGAGGTCACGCGCGCGGCCACCATCAGCCCCACCAACACGGGGCCAAGTTCGCGCACCATGCCAATGGCGACAATTTGCGGCACAACGGCTTCGGCGGAAAAACGCTGCCCGCCCGCATAGATTTGCAGCGCCAGCGCACCGCCCGTGAAGATCGCCGTAAGCCCGACAACAGGCAAAGAAAGCCAGCCGATATTCAAGAGGGCCAGCATGAATTCGCGGCGGTAAAAGGGCGAGCGTAACAGGGCGGCAAAGGTTTGGGCGGCATAGATGATGATCCGGCCAAGGGAAGCCAGTGCTGCCAATACAGGTCTGCCCAACTGGGCAAGAAATCTGCGCATCACAATCCCCCTACGACATAGCGCCGCTGATAGCGCCCGCCCAGTGACGTCAGAATCTCATAGCCGATGGTGCCGGCCACTTGGGCCAATTGGTCCACGCCTTGGGCGGGGCACAGAATGTCCAAATGACTGGGAATGTCGCGCAGATGGGTGATGTCCACGGTGATCAAATCCATCGACACACGGCCAATCAGCGGGCAGGGCGTATCGCCGTCCCATAGCGTGGCGCGGCCCGAGAGGCTGCGCAAAAGACCATCGGCATAACCGCCCGAAACTGTGGCCGTCACCGAAGGCAAATCCGCCGTCCAAGACGCTGAATAGCCCACTGTTTCGCCCGCATTGACAATTTGGGTTTGGATGATCGGTAAAGACAAGCGCACGGCGGGTGCCGCCCGGGTAAAGGGAGCACCGCCATAAAGGCCCACCCCTGGCCGGGTCAGGTCAAAATGGTATTTTGGCCCCAGCAAAATGCCCCCCGTTGCCGAAAAGCTGCGGGGCACGCCCGTGCCCTCGGTCATGGCTTGGAACAAGATCAACTGGCCTTGGTTCATCGGGTGATCGGGTTCGTCGGCGCAGGCCAGATGGGACATGATCAATTCCGGCCCTGCATCCAGCACAAAGGGGGCCACGGCCTCCCATTCGGGCTCTTTCATACCAAGGCGGTTCATGCCTGTATCAAGCTGGATACCAAAGCCCGCCCCCGGCAAAGATTCCAAATGGCGGGTGATTTGATCAATTGAATTGAGCATTGGCGTCAGATCAAGATCGCCAATCATATCCGTATCGCCGGCCATATGTCCCGCCAAGACATTGATTTGGGGGCCTGGCCCCAAGGATTGCCGCAAAATTGCGCCCTCTTCTGCCGTGGCCACAAAAAACCGCCGCGCACCTGCCCCGGCCAAAGCCCGCGCCACACGGTGCACACCAAGGCCATAGGCGTCCGCCTTGACCACCGCCGCCGTTTGGACGCCCGATGCCGAGGCGCGATCCAGCGCGCGCCAATTGGCCGCGATGGCGTCCAGATCAATTGTCAAGATTCCACTGCCCATGGCTTCGTTTTCACCGCCCTGCGCGCGGGGTCAAGTGGAATTTCACCCAGCCCCGTGCCTGTTCGGCTGCGCAGCCTATCAAATCATTAAAGTTTTAGGCCTTAACGCGATGTTTTCCTTGGCGGGGTATGTTGTGCCCATAGCTAAGCGGGGGCGCGGATGGGGTTGGGCGTTATGGTGGATTGGCGGCGCAAACATGCGCCTGCCTTGTCGGCGGCTGCTGAATTGGCGGCCACGATGGAGGGCAATACTGCCCCAAACTGGGCAGGGGCGGCGCGCTATATGCCCCGCCTTGCCGTCACGGCGGCGCTGTCTGTGCTGTTTTTATGGTTATTGTCGAATCGTTTGGCCGAAGTTGACCTTGGGGCGACGGCGCAAGCCATTGCGCAAGTTTCACTTTTTTCATGGGTTGTGGCGGCGGGATTTACGGTGATCGCCTTTTGGGCCGTTGGGCAGTATGACGTGCTTTTGCATCGACATCTTGGGTCGCATGTGGGCGCCCCGCGCGCCCGAATCGCCGGCATAAGTGCGATTGCCATGAGCCAAGTTTTGGGCCTGGGCATTGTCACTGGCTCTGTGCTGCGCTGGCGTATGCTGCCGGATCAATCGCTTTGGCTGGTATCGCGCATCACCTTGGCCGTCGCGCTTTCCTTTTTGGCGGGCTGGGCGGTTGTCACCGCGCTTGCCCTGCTGTTTTTTGGCACGGAGACTTTGGCTTTGCCACCCTATCGGGGGGCGGCGCTGGCTGTTTTGGCTGTGGTCGGGTTTGGAATTGTGCTGTGTG
>CAXNIF010000121.1:0-5722 GCA_964202345.1 Cypionkella sp. | reverse complement strand
CGGGCACCGGCAGCAGCGCCGATCGCGGAATTTTGGCCACAGATTTGAATTCCGACGGCCAATTCAAAGATCTGCTTTTTGTCGATGGCGGTGTCTCGACGGGGCAAACCGGAAAATTGCGCATGCAAGGGCGCGAAGTGTTCCGCCATGCCGTTGAAAAATTGGCACAATCTGCACATTCTGCCTTGGATAAGGCGGGGCTGACGGGCGAAGATGTTGATTGGATCGTGCCCCATCAGGCCAATATCCGCATTATCGAAGGCACAGCCAAGCGCATGCAAGTGCCGATGGAGCGGGTTGTTGTTACCGTGCAAGACCATGGCAATACCTCTGCCGCCTCGATCCCGCTGGCGCTGTCGGTTGGGGTGGCGCGCGGGCAAATCAAGCAAGGTGATCTTATCGTGACCGAGGCCATTGGCGGCGGGCTTGCTTGGGGTGCGGTGGTGTTGCGTTGGTGATTTTTCGCAACAACTGGCCATTTCATCGCGCTTATCGGTGCTTGGCGATGTTCGTAAGGTTGACTTAGTATAAATCCTTGCCCAAACTTGTCCAAAATCCGGGGGGATGGAATGAGTGAGAAAACGCTAACGCGCATGGATCTAAGCGAGGCCGTGCTTCGTGAACTGGGCCTAAGTCGCAACGAATCCGCTGATTTGGTCGAAGCCGTGCTGAAACATATGTCGGACGCTTTGGCCGCGGGCGATACGGTCAAGATATCATCCTTTGGCACCTTTGCGGTGCGATCAAAATCGGCGCGTGTGGGGCGTAACCCCAAAACGGGGGACGAAGTGCCCATCAGCCCGCGCCGCGTGTTATCCTTTCGCCCATCGCATTTGATGAAAGATCGCGTTGCCGCCGGAAAGTAATAACCTGGCCGCGCGGGCGATGACTTGGCACCAAACAGCGCCCGGCTGCAAACAAATCGAGGCATAGACCTGGGCCCAAAAAAACGGGCCCAGAGAACGGGCACAGACAACGGGCACAAACAAGGAATTTTGCCGGTGATGGATAAATCCCCCGAAGCGTTTCGCACGATCAGCGAAGTCTCCACGCTTTTGGAAACCCCTGCCCATGTATTGCGTTTTTGGGAAACCCGATTTCCGCAAATTCGGCCCGTGAAACGGGCGGGCGGGCGGCGCTATTACCGCCCCAATGACGTGGCCCTGCTGACGGGAATAAAATATTTACTGCATGCCAAAGGCATGACCATTCGCGGCGTGCAAAAAGTGCTGCGCGATCAAGGGGTGCGCCATGTGGCGGGCCTGATTGGGGCCGAGCTTTCCGATCTTGATTTGGATGCTGATACCGCGCTCAGCGCCGCATTGGCGGCCAATTTCAGCGCAGAGTCTTCCGAAGATCAACCTATCGAGACCGCAATGATTCTTCCCTTGGATTTTAACTTGCGCCGCCCTGCGGCGCCCGAAGTGGAGGCTGACCCTTCGCCCGAAATCGGCCCCGCGCCCACGGGTTTTGCCAGTATCGGTGAGGCCTTTATGGCCCTGCGCGCCCTGCCCCGCGGTGCGCTCTCGCGCCATGCCAAAGCCGGCCAGCTTTTGGAGCAGGCGCGGCGGCTGCACGCCCGCCTTTTGGACAATCCTGCAAAGGTTGCGCTTTGATGTTCTTTCCCGCTTGCCCTTGCCGCAAAAGCCGCTATGAACACCAATGTTCGGGCCGTAGCGCAGCCTGGTTAGCGCGTCCGTCTGGGGGGCGGAAGGTCGGGAGTTCGAATCTCCCCGGCCCGACCAAAGCAAAAGGTCTGCTTTATCCTATGGGTGGGCAGGCCTTTTTCTTTTTTAAAACAATAGGATATTAAGATGTATCAGGTGGGTGTTCTTCCCGCGCAAGCCCTTCGCGCCATGGTGACGGCGGGTGAAATTCTGGGCGAACCGGCCATTTTGCCCGACCAAATTCAACCCGCCAGTTTGGATTTACGCCTTGGCACGGTGGCTTATCGCGTGCGGGCATCGTTTTTGGTGGGGCAAGACACCGTCGAAAATCGTATCCGCGCCTTTGAAATGCACCGCATCGATTTGACCCAAGGCGCGGTGCTTGAAAAGGGCTGTGTCTATGTCATCCCCCTGATGGAAAGCCTGAACTTGCCCGAAGGCATCACCGCCGTTGCCAATGCAAAAAGTTCGACAGGGCGGCTGGATTTGCTCACGCGGTGCATCACCGATGGCGGGGTCGAGTTTGACCGAATCCCGGCCGGCTATAAAGGCCCGCTTTATGCCGAAGTTTGCCCCAAAAGTTTTTCTGTCCTGCTGCGCGCGGGCCAGCGGCTGAATCAAATTCGGTTTCGGCGCGGGCAAGCGGCGCTATCGGATGCCGATTTAACTGCCCTTCACGCCGCAGAGCCGCTGGTATCTGGGGCGGCGATAATCTCTGAGGGATTGGGATTTTCTGTCGATTTGCGCCCCAGTTCGGGTGATTTGGTCGGCTACCGCGCCAAACCGCACACGGGCGTGATCGATATCGCCAAAATCGGCCATTATCCCGCCTCCGAGTTTTGGGAAGAAATCCGCACCACCTCGGGGCGCATTATCCTTGATCCGGGGGCGTTTTATATTCTTGTCTCCTGCGAGGCGGTGACAATCCCGCCCGATTATGCCGCCGAAATGGCCCCCTATCTGGCCATGGCGGGGGAATTTCGGGTGCATTATGCAGGTTTTTTTGACCCCGGCTTTGGCCATGCCAGCGCGGGCGGCTTGGGCAGTCGCGGCGTGCTAGAAGTGCGCTGCCATGAAGCGCCATTTGTGCTGGAACACGGACAAGTCGTGGGCCGATTGGTCTATGAAAAAATGGCGGCGCGGCCCGATACGCTGTATGGGGCGGCCTTATCATCAAATTATCAAGGTCAAGGGCTGAAACTGGCCAAGCAATTTCGCAGCTAACCGATGGGCGCGACAATTGCGGCCTTCGGGCCGCTGAATTGCCGCACAATGCCGCTTTTGCGCGGCGATTTTTTGCGCTGCCACCTAAGCTATTTGAAACAAGAGGGTGTCATGTCACAAGCGATACGGATCGATCAATCGGAATTGCCCTTCGAGCAATGGGATGATCCCGCGCGCGGCAATGTCTTGTTCAAAACCTTGATCTGCGCGCAGCGCACCCCCAGCAATAGTTTGGTTTGCGGCCTTGCCTCTATGCGGGCGGGCGATACATTTGCCCTTCATTCCCACCCGCAGGCCGAAGTGTATTTCGGTCTTCAAGGCCAAGGCGATGTGATGATTGACGGCCAGTCCTATTCCATGTCACCCGGGGTGGCTTTGTTCATTCCCAGCGGGGCGGTGCATGGGGTGCCCATCGCAAAGGGCGATTTGCAGTGGTTCTACACCTTTGCTGTCGATCGCTTTGACCAAATCGCCTATCAATTTTCACCCGTTTGAGGACATCATGTCAGACGCCACAGTCATCTTTACCCCATCTGGCAAGCGCGGGCGATTTGCCCTTGGCACCCCCATTTTAACGGCGGCCCGCCAATTGGGGGTTGATCTTGATTCCGTTTGCGGCGGGCGCGGGATTTGCAGCAAATGCCAAATCACCCCGTCCTTTGGCGAATTTTCCAAATTCGGCGTCACCGTCCAAGACGACGCCCTTTCGGAATGGAATGCCGTCGAGCAGCGCTATAAAGATATTCGCGGCCTCATCGATGGCCGCCGTTTGGGCTGTCAGGCCAAGGTGATGGGCGATGTCATCGTTGATGTGCCGCCCGAAAGCCAAGTGCATAAACAGGTGATCCGCAAATCCGCCTCGGCCCGCGATATGGTCATGGCCCCCGCCACCCGCGCCTATTTTGTGCACGTCGATCAGCCCGATATGGACGAGCCATCGGGCGATTTTGAACGGCTAAAACAGGCCTTGGCCAAGGAATGGGGCATTGCCGACATTGATGCGCCCTTGCCCATTTTGCGCCGCCTTCAGGGGGCTTTGCGCAAAGGGGAATGGTCGGTCACGGTGGTGCTGAACAAGGGCAATCATGACACCCGCCACCGCATTCTAGATATCATGCCCGGTTTCTTTGAAGGCCCGCTGCTTGGGCTGGCGGTTGATTTGGGCAGCACCACGATTGCCGCGCATTTGTGCAACCTATCCGATGGGGCAGTGCTGGCCTCGGCGGGGGTGATGAACCCGCAGATTCGCTTTGGCGAAGACCTGATGAGCCGGGTCTCTTATGTGATGATGAACGACGGCGGGGATGTGGAAATGACATCTGCCGTGCGCAGCGCCCTGGCCGGCTTGGCCAGCAGCATTGCCGCCGAAGCGGGGGCGGACCCCCTATCCATCTATGAGGCGGTGTTTGTCTGCAACCCGGTGATGCACCATCTGCTTTTGGGGATTGACCCAGTTGAGCTGGGCCAAGCGCCCTTTGCCCTGGCCGTCAGCGAATCCTTGTCGATAGATGCACGCGATCTGGATATCGCCACAATAAACCCCGCCGCGCGCGCCTATATTTTGCCCTGTATCGCAGGCCATGTTGGCGCGGATGCAGCCGCTGTGGCCCTCTCCGAAGAGCCTAATAAATCCAAAGACTTGGTGCTGATTGTGGATGTTGGCACCAATGCGGAAATCTTGCTGGGCAATACTGAACGGGTGCTGGCCTGTTCATCGCCCACGGGGCCCGCCTTTGAAGGGGCGCAAATTTCATCGGGCCAGCGCGCGGCCCCCGGCGCGATTGAGCGGGTGCGCATTGACCCCCTCACCAAAGAGCCGCGCTTTTCGGTGATTGGCTGCGATAAATGGAGCGATGAGCCCGGCTTTGCCGAAGCCACGGCGCAAACTGGGGTGACGGGAATTTGCGGATCGGGCATCATCGAGGCTGTGGCCGAATTGCGCATGGCAGGGCTTTTGGATCAGGGCGGCTTGATTGGTGGGCCAGAGCAAACGGGCAGCGCGCGCTGCATTCCCGAAGGGCGCACCCATTCCTATGTTTTGCACGATGGCACGGCCACGGGTGGCCCGCTGATTACGGTCACGCAGGGCGATATTCGCGCGATCCAATTGGCCAAAGCGGCACTTTATGCGGGCGCGCGGCTGTTGATGGATGAAATGGGCGTTGAAAAAGTGGATCGTGTGGTGCTGGCAGGGGCCTTTGGCGCCCATATCAGCCCCAAACATGCGATGGTCTTGGGCATGATCCCCGATGTGCCGCTGGATCATGTGATCTCGGCGGGCAATGCGGCTGGCACGGGCGCGCGGATGGCGCTGGCCTCGACGGCGGCGCGCGACACGATTGAAACGATGGTGCGTCATATTCACAAAGTGGAAACCGCTATCGAGCCGCGCTTTCAAGAGCATTTTGTCAATGCCTCCGCCATACCCAATGCCGTGGATCGCTTTCCCAAACTGGGCCAAGTTGTTACCCTGCCCGATGTTTCGTTCAACACCCAAGGCGCCGGCAGCGCGGGACGGCGGCGGCGCGCATAAATCCCTTGGGCCGCGAAGGCTTGACCTTGGGGGCGGCGCATATTATCTGCGCTGCTATGCGGGTGTAGCTCAATGGTAGAGCAGCAGCTTCCCAAGCTGACGACGGGGGTTCGATTCCCCTCACCCGCTCCAATCCCACCATCGCGAAATGCCGTGCCCTCGCTTGTGTGGGCGTTTTAGCCCCGTTGCATCGTCGCCAGTTCAATAGGGCGCATCCCCGTCCCGCGCCGGGATCGCGCCCCGCCGGCCGATATTCCATCCCGCCAGCCGGTGCCCCGCCAGCGCCGCGTCCACGGGC